>DATJYT010000121.1:0-12644 GCA_035499475.1 Xanthobacteraceae bacterium
ACCGGCAGCGGCAAATCGACGGCGCTCGCGCTGTTGCACCGCGCCTTCGATCCGCAATCAGGAGCGATCGCGGTAGATGGCACAGACATCCGTGCGTTCACGCTCACCGGGCTGCGCCGCAACATCGGCGTCGTATTCCAGGAGACGCTGCTGTTCAACCGCTCGATTGCCGAGAACCTGCGCGTCGGCAAGCCCGACGCGACGGAAGCGGAAATGCGCGAGGCCGCCGCGCGCGCTCAGGCGCTCGACTTCATCGAGCGCAATCCCGACG
Organism: Xanthobacteraceae bacterium; assembly: GCA_035499475.1. GTDB lineage: Bacteria > Pseudomonadota > Alphaproteobacteria > Rhizobiales > Xanthobacteraceae > BOG-931. Next base: position 272 of record DATJYT010000121.1, read on the forward strand.
GCTTTGAGGCGCGCATCGGCGAACGGGGGCGGCTTCTCTCCGGCGGCGAGCGCCAGCGCCTCGCCATTGCGCGCGCGATTTTGAAAAATCCGCCGATCCTCATCCTCGACGAAGCGACCAGCGCGCTCGACCCGGTGACCGAGGCCAAGGTGCAGACGGCGCTTGACGAGGTGATGAAGGGCCGCACCACCTTCGTCATCGCGCATCGGCTCGCAACCGTGCGCAGCGCGACGTGCATATTGGTGTTCCAGAACGGCCGCATCATCGAAACCGGCGCGTTCGCCGATCTGGTCAAGCGCGGCGGCTTTTTCGCCGAGCTGGTGCAAGCGCAGTTCGCGGTGGCGGCGGAAATATCGGCGCCCCCACAACCGGGAAAGATGGGGCCGCAAAAAGTGAGCTGAGCTGAATTGTTGAATCTACCGCAGCCGCTCGAGGATGCTCACGTAATTCGCGACCGCCGTGCCGCCCATGTTGAAGATGCCGCCGAGCCGTGCGTCCTTGATCTGCATGTCGCCAGCCGTGCCGGTAAGCTGCATCGAAGCGAGCGCGTGCATCGAGACGCCCGTGGCGCCGATCGGGTGGCCCTTGGCCTTCAACCCGCCGGAGGGATTGATCGGCAGCTTACCGTCCTTGCCGACAATGCCCTCGCTGATGACGCGCGCGCCCTGCCCTTCCGGCGCCAAGCCCATCGCTTCATAAACGATCAGCTCGGCAATGGTGAAGCAGTCGTGCACCTCGGCGAAGGAGAGATCGTCGAGACCGATCCCGGCCTGGGCCAGCGCGCGTTTCCAGGCGAGCGCGCAGCCGTCGAACTTGAGCACGTCGCGCCGCGACATCGGCAGGAAATCCTGCACGTGCTCGGCGGCGCGGAACACGATTGCCTTTTTGAGCTTAAGCGCGGTCTCGACGTCGGCGAGGACGAGGGCGGCGGCGCCGTCGGACACCAGCGAGCAGTCGGTGCGCTTGAGCGGACCGGCAACGCGCGGGTTCTTTTCGCTTTCGGTGCGGCAGAAATCGTAGCCGAGGTCCTTGCGGATCTGCGCGTAAGGATTGCCGACGCCGTTCTTGTGGTTCTTGGCCGCGATGCGCGCGAGAGCGTCCGACTGGTCGCCCCAGCGCTGGAAATAGAGTCCTGCGATCTGCCCGAAAATGCCGGCGAAGCCGCCATCGATGCCGGCTTCCTCGCGCACGTAGGAGGCCTTCAGCAGGTTGCGGCCGATCTCGGCGGGCGGGGTCGTCGTCATCTGCTCGACGCCGACGACCAGCACGATTCTTGCTGATCGCGACGCAATCGATTTGAGGCCCCCGTGCACAGCGGCGGAGCCCGTGGCGCAAGCGTTCTCGACCCGCGTGGCGCGCCTGAAGCGCAGGTCGGGCGAGGCCTGCAAGACCAGCGAGGCAGTGAAATCCTGCGCCGAGAAACCGGCGTTGAAGTGACCCAGCACGATCTCGTCGACGTCGGCGGCGGCGACGCCGGCGTCGGCAAGCGCTTCGCCCGCGACCCGCACGATGAGGCTTTCGACGGTCTCGTCGGCGAGCTTACCGAAGGGCGTGTGCGCCCAGCCTACGATGCAAGCGGTCATATTCTCTCCCTGGCTCGGCCCCTTGCCGAAATTTGGTCGCTTTTGCTCGGCCTAGGCTCTTGAGAATCCACATTCTTCGCAAGGATACCGCTATTCGCCTTTGCGTTCGAGCCGGCCTTTCGGTTAGATAGGCACGCGCCAGCGCAACGTGAACTCTCCGGACTCCTGCGAGACCCTTGGGCTCAACCAACCGAACGGACCGCGACACGTGCCTGCCATGACAATTCTCCGGGCGTCCGCGCTCTGCATCGCGTTCGGTTCCTTCTTCGTCACGGCATCAAGCCCGGCTTGGTCATCGGCCTCCATCCTGGTCGACATCGACAGCGGCAAGGTGCTCCGCGCCGAGAACGCGACCTATCCGTGGTATCCGGCGTCGACCTCAAAGCTGATGACGCTCTACATGACGCTGAGCGCCATGCGCGATCACCGCATCACGCCCGACACGCTTTTCACGGTGTCGAAGAACGCCAACGCCCAGTCGCCGACCAAGATGGGTTTCCCGGTCGGCACCCAGGTGACCGTCGATAACGCCATCAAGATGCTGATGGTGAAATCCGCCAACGACATGGCCGTGCTGCTGGCTGAAGGCATTGGCGGCTCGATTGACGATTTTGCCCAGCAGATGACCGAGACGGCGCACCGGCTCGGCATGACGGAATCGAACTTCGTCAATCCCAACGGCTTGCCAGCCGACGGGCAGATCAGCTCGGCGCGCGATCTCGCCATCCTGGCGCGCGCGCTCTACCGCGAATTCCCCCAATACGACTTCTATTGGCACGTACCCGCGATCAAATTCGGCAAACGCGTGGTGCGCAATTACAACACGCTGCTTGGGCGCTATCCGGGTACCGACGGCATGAAGACCGGCTTCATATGCGCCTCCGGCTTCAACATGGTGGCTTCAGCCAAACGCGACGGTAAGCGGCTCGTCGCAGTCGTGCTCGGCGCGCCGTCGAGCGCGGCGCGCGCGGTGAAGGCCGCGGAACTGCTCGAGAGCGGCTTCACGCAGAATCCGATCTCGTGGCTGACGCCATCGCTCGGTCAGGTCGACGCTCTGGCGCCGATGGATGTTGCACCGCCCAATCTGAAAGACGAAATGTGCGGTCCCCATCGCAAGCGCCCGGCATCCGAGGAAGAGGAGGATGCCGGCACCGACAGCGGCAATGCGAGCAGTGGTGACGCCACTCCGAATTTCTCGGTTCTGTTGTCGGCGCTGCGAACGCCGACCCCGAAGAATGCCAACTTGCTGTCCGAGGATGGCGGGCCCGTGGTGCCGGTCGTGGTCTATACCGGTCCGACGCGGGCGCGGCCCGACATCGCCGACACCGCGGCGCCGACCGTGCCCGGCAAGAAAGGCCAGCCGAAACCGGCCGCGCCTGCGGTCGCCGCCGCAAGTTCCGGGCCCTGGTCGCCGCTGTCCACATCGGCTCTTGCCGCGAGCCCGCCGCCCGATCTCGGCACGAGCGCAGCGACAATCGGAGGTACTGTGCCGCTGCCCCGGCCGCGACCGCGGATGAATCCTGCGCCCAAAACGCCCTGAAGGCTGTTCGCGGCGAGATGATCGCCGGGCATTTCGACGAGTATCGACTCGAAGCGGCCTCCGCACACGCGGGAATAACATCATTGCAATCCGCCCGCTCGCGGGCGCAACCGCCGTGCTAAAAGAAGGCCGGTTGGGAGCCGCAGCGAGGGAGCATGAACGCCAAAATGACGATTGACGCACTCACGCAGATGAAGCGCGATGGAAAAAAGAGCATCGGCGTCGTCGCCTGGGATTATCAGATCGCGCGCATTGCCGACCGTGCCGGCGTCGATTTCGTTTCCGTCGGCGACTCGGTCGGCGTCAATCTTTGGGGCCGTTCGGAAGTCTCCGAAGTGACGATGGAAGAGATGCTTATCTGCTGCAAAGCGGTGCGCGCCGGCGTAGAGCGCGCATTGGTCAGTTGCGACATGCCCTACGGACCGGTGCAGGAAGGGATCGACAGCGCGCTGGCCGCGTCATCGCGTCTCATGAACGAAGGCGGCGCCGACATGATCAAGGTCGATGCCGCGGCGGAATTTCCTGACGTCGTCCGCGCGCTGGTGCGCGCGGGGGTCCCTGTCTTTGCGCAATTCGGGCTGACGCCTCAGACCGCGATCAAATTCGGCATTCCCTACAGCGCGCAGAATTCGCCTCAGGCACAGGCGAGCAGCGAGGCTGCCGCGAAGCTTGTCGAGGAAGCGAAACTTCTCGAGGCGGCGGGCGCAGCATTGCTCGATTTCACCAATTCCGGGCCGATCGCCGGCGCCGCCGTCGTCAAGGCGGTGAAAATTCCGGTGATCGGCGGCTTCGGCGGCGGCCCGTGGCTCGACGGCCGCGTCCGCCTCGCGCACACTGCCATCGGCTACGCGGAGAAGTGGATCGACTCCAAGACCGACACCTACGTCAATACCGCGAAAGCAGCGCTCGACGCCTTCACCGCGCTGATCGCCGACGCCCGCGCCGGGCGGCAGATCAAGGGCTGATCATGCCGAGTGCGGTCATCGACGGCATCCACACGCGCTATGAGATCATCGGCTCCGGACCCGCGATTCTGATGTACGCGCCGGGCGGCTTCAACGCGGTCATCGAAACCTGGTCGACGCAAAGCATCTACGCCAAGATCAAACTGCTCGACCATCTGCCGAAGCATTTCACCTGCATCGTGTTCGACCGCCGCGAATGCGGACAATCCGGCGGCCGTGTCGAGCGCGTGACCTGGCAACATTACGTGGCGCAGGGAAAAGGCCTGCTTGAGCATCTCGGCTTCACGCGCGCCCACATCATGGGCGGTTGCATGGGCTGCTCGCCGGTCGCGGCATTTGCGGTCTCGCATCCGGAAACGGTCTTGAGCATGATCCTCTACTGGCCGGTGGGCGGGCCGAAGTACCGTATCTCGAGCCACCAACGCTTCGCCGAGCATCTCGGCTTTGTGCAGAGCCACGGCCTCGACGGCGTCGTCGCGCTCGTCGGCAAGGAAGGCAAGCCGTTCGGCGCCGACCCGCGCGGCGGACCGTGGGCTTCTGCGATCAAGCGGGACAGAATTTTTGCCGCCTCCTATGCCGAGCAGGACCCGGAGCGCTACAAGCTCATTTGCGAGGGCATGTGCCGCAGCTTGTTCGACCGCGACACCGCGCCCGGAGCCGAGCCGGAGGACTTGATGCGCCTCGATATCCCGGCTTTCATCGTGCCCGGACGGGACGCCTCGCATGCGACCTCGGCGGCGCGGTATCTTGAGGAATGTCTGCCGCGGTCGGAGTATTGGGACGTGCCGGTAGCCGACCAGACCGAACAGGCGACGAACGCACGGCTGATGGATTTTCTGACCAAAATCAAAACGTAGAACGCTTCACCACGATGGTTGACTACTATTCCGTCTTGTTGCGGGCTGTCACGGCGCCGGATGCCGGCGACGCCGCGTGGCGACGCACACTCTACGATCGCGCGCGGCAGATGCTCGGCACGCAACTGCGCGCCAAACATCCGACGGTGCCGATTGCCGACATCGCGGCCGAGCAGGCCAACCTCGAAGCCGCAATCGAACGCATCGAGTCGGAAATGTCGTGGACCGACGGCAGCGCCTTCGCGGATGGTGAAGAAACTGAGGACATCGAGAGCGACGTTTCCGCCGACGCCTGGGTCGAGCCGGAACGCGTGCCGACGACGACGACGCACCGTTTCGGCGGGGCAATGTGGATTGTGCTCGCCGTTGTGGCGGCAGCGCTCGGTGCCGGCAGTTACATTTTCTGGGCCGGCACAACGCACAAGGCCGCGCCGCCAGAGGCCGCGACCGCGAAAAGCGACGCCTCAGGCAAAGCCGCACCAGCCGACCGCAAAGTCACGACCGCCAAAGATGAAAGCGAATTGCCATACGTGTTCCTGCGTCAGCCGACGTTCTATCGGACGCTGCAACCCGTCGGCACCGTCATCATCGATAAGCTTCAGCACTTCCTCTATCTGATCCAGCCCAACAACGTGGCTATCCGATATGGCATCGGCGTCGGCGAGCGTTGCATCAACCTCGCTGGCCTCCACCGCATCGCCAGCAAGGCTGAACCCCCGGGCGGCCCGGGCAGCCCGCTCGGCGCGCGCGAACTAGACCTCGACGACGGTAAATCGAACATTCACGGCACCAACGCGCCGAAGACCATCGGCACGTCCGTAGCGCTGGGCTGCATCCGTCTCGTCAATGACGACATCGTAGACCTCTACAACCGCGTTAAAGTCTCGACGCCGGTGGTAGCCGGGGAATAGCAGCCGCGTCTCATGCGCGCGCAGACTTGTAGCGCAAGGTAGCCTGGGCCAAGGGCGTCGCGCGCAATAACAAAAAAGGAAATGCCATGCGGGTTTTTCGCAGCACCGCCTCGATCCTTCTCGCCGTTTTGCTTGGCTTCGGGGCCGCGCCGTCGTCGGCCGAGAGCCCCGAGCAATTCTATGCCGGCAAGAACCTCGACCTCGTCATCGGCTACCCGCCCGCCGGCAGCAACGACGTCTATGCACGCACGCTTGGCCGCTATATCGCCAAATACATTCCCGGACATCCGACTATCGTGCCGAAGAATATGCCGGGCGGCGGCAGCTTTCTCGCGCTCGCCTACCTCTTCAATGTCGCGCCCAAGGATGGCTTGAGCATCGGCATCGGCGCGCCGACGGCGCCACTCGACGAAAAGCTCGGCTCGACCGGCGTGCGCTTCAAGGCCGCGCAATTCAACTGGATCGGCCGCATCGATTCGCTCGTGAACATCGTTTTCATGTGGCACACCTCGCCGGTTAAGACCTTCGCCGATGCGCAGCGCATCGAATCGAAGCTTGCGGCGACCGGCGCCGGCTCCACGGTGTCAATCTATCCGACCGTAACCAACAATGTGCTGGGCACCAAGTTCAAGCTCATCATGGGCTACAAAGGCTCGAACGAGGCACAGCTCGCTGTCGAGCGCGGCGAGGCCGAAGGCCATTCCACGGCGTGGACAGCGGTGAAGGTCGCGCATCCGGACTGGCTACCGACGCATCAGATCAACATCATCGTGCAATTCGCGCTGAAGCCGCATCCCGAGCTTCCCGACGTTCCGGTCGTTGTCGATCTCGCCCGTAACGACCAGGAGCGCGCCGTCTTGCGCGCGGTAATGAATGCGACCGAGGTCGGCACCTCGTTCATGACCTCACCGGGCGTTCCGCCGGACCGCGTCGCGGCACTTCGCCAGGCCTTCGACCAGACCATGAAGGACCCTGATTTTCTCGCCGAGGCCGAACGGCTGAAGCTCACGGTCAATCCGATGGCGGGCGATCAGTTGCAAAAGCTGGTCGGCGAAGTGAGCAACCTGCCGCCGGACCTGGTCGAGAAGGTGCGGACGGTTTATGTGGAGAAGTAATCGTCGGTGAATTGCTGAGCTACGTGGGGACGGATGAAACCTGCACCGGCGCATCAGTCACGTCCTGCAACGCATCGACCGTGAGGCCGCTCACCATCTCTCTCACCGCAAAACCATCATCGGTCACGTCGAGCACCGCGAGATTGGTGTAAACGCGCTTGACCACACCGAGCGCGGTGAGCGGATAGGTGCAGCGGCGAACCAGCCGGCTCTCGCCGGTCTTCGTCATGTGATCCATCAGCACCCAGAGATTGCGCGCGCCGGCAGCGAGATCCATGGCGCCGCCCACGGCGGGCGCGGATTCGTTATCCGAGGTCGACCAGTTGGCGACGTCGCCGTTCTCCGCGACCTGAAAGGCGCCGAGCACGCTGAGATCGAGGTGACCGCCGCGGATGAGCGCAAAGCTGTCGGTATGGTGCATGTAGCAGCCGCCAGTGCGCAGTGTGATGTATTGCTTGCCGGCATTGATCAGCCAGCGGTTGATCTTGTCCGGTGCCGGCGCCGGCCCCATGCCGAGAACGCCGTTCTCCGAATGGAGGATGACTTCGCGTTCGACCGGCACATTGTCGGCAACCTGCAACGGCGCTCCGATGCCGAGGTTAACGTACCAGCCTTCGGGAATGTCGTCTGCCAGACGCTTCGCCATTTCACGGCGCGTCAACGGCTTGCAAGCTGCCAGGACCTTTGCACTCGCGTCCACCATTCCCTCCTCACGTCACCGTCGGCTCGCCGTAAGGCACGTGCAGCACGCGGTTCACGTAGATGCCGGGCGTCACGATCCTCTCCGGATCGAGTTCGCCGAGCTCGACGAGGTGCTGCGTCTGCACGATAGTCAACTGCGCGGCCGTCGCCATGATCGGATTGAAATTGCGGGCAGACGACCGGTAGGTCAAATTCCCCCAGCGATCCGCCTCCCAGGCTTCGATCAGCGCGACGTCGCCGTAGAGCGCCTCTTCGAGGAGATATCTGCGGCCCTTGATCTCGCGCTCCTCCTTCCCCTCCGCGAGCTTGGTGCCGACGGCGGTCGCGGTGTAGAAGGCCGGGATACCGGCGCCTGCGGCGCGCATGCGCTCCGAGATGGTCCCCTGCGGCACGATTTCGAGCTCGATACGGCCCTCGCGCCAAAGCTTCTCGAATACGACTGGATCGGACGTGCGCGGAAACGAGCACACAATCTTGCGCACGTGCCCGGTTTCCAGAAGCTTCGCCAAGCCGAGGTGGCCGACGCCGGAATTGTTGGCAACGATGGTGAGGTCCTTGGCGCCCTGCTCGATCAGGCCCTCGATCAGTGCGTTCGGCTGGCCGATGCTGCCGAAGCCGCCGACCAGCACCACGGCGCCGTCGCGGATGCCAGCCATCGCGTCGGCCATGGTTTGAACGATCTTGTTGATCATGGAACGTGCGCTCTACCCAACGACGCGCATCCTGGAATCATCGGCGAACGCCGGCATCAGCTCGCGGCCGAAGCGGCGCAGGCTTTCGAGCGCGGGGCCGCCGCCGTTGAGCAGGACATATTCCACGCCGAGGTTGCGCAGCTTATCGAGCTTGACGGCGATCTCGTCCGGCGTGCCGTAGAGCGCGCTTTCCTCGCTCGCTTCGCGGGTGTCGGAATAAGCCATGATGCTGGCGCGGCTCTTCGAGCCGTCGGGCGCCTTCGAGATCGCCTCGAGGCGGCGCTGCGCTTCGAGGCGGCGTTCGATGGCGGCCTGCTTGTCGGCTTCGTCCTTAGCCACGTAGAACGCGCGCGCGACACCGACATCCGTCGGATCGAAGACGCGGCCGCGCTTTTCGACTTCGGCTTTGAAGATCGCAATGCGATCGAACACCGTTTCGAACGAGGCAAACTGATCAAGCAGAAGATTGTAACCGCGCTCCGCGACCTGACGGATCGAATCCGGACTGCCTGCACCCATCCACATGGGCGGATGCGGCTTTTGCGCCGTCGGCGGCTCGACGATCACGTCCTCGAAATTCCAATATCTGCCGTGATGCGAGAAACGTTCCTTTGAAGTCCAGGATTTGACGATCACGTCGAGGGATTCGTTGAAACGCGCATCGGCTTCTTCGATCGGCACGCAGAAGCCGTGGAATTCGTTGTGGCGGTAGCCCTTACCGACGCCAAAGTCGAGCCGACCGCCGGACAGAAGATCAATGGTTGCCGCCTGTTCGGCCAGCAGAACCGGGTTGTGCCATGGCAGCACCAGCACAGCGGTGCCGAGCCGCAGTGTCTTGGTTTTCGCCGCCACCCAAGTCAGCAGCGACAGGCTCGCGGACACCTGGCCGAAGCCGGTGAAATGATGCTCGACGAGAAACGTCGAGTGGTACCCGAGCGCCTCGGCCTCGACGTTATATTCGACGAACTGCTTGTAACCTTGGCCGGAATCGACATCGGGCCCGCCGTGGCGGGCCGTAGCGCTGCCGAATAGTCCGAACCGCATGAGCCGGCTCCCTTGGGTTCGCTGCAATCTAGCCCATGCGCCGCGCCCGGAGCTATAGTGGCGCGGGGAGAAATCACGATGCGCCGGGTCGTTTTCACAAGCTTCGCCGTATGCGCGCTGGTCGCGGCGCTCGTCTCTTTCGCGCACCAACTCGCAGCGCAGGATTATCCGTCGCGGCCTATCACCATGATCGTGCCCTATCCGCCCGGCGGCGGCGTCGATGCCATGGGCCGCCTCGTCGGGCAAAAGCTCTCGGCTGCGCTGGGCCAGCAGGTCGTCATCGAAAATCGCGGCGGCGCCGGCGGCATGATCGGCACCCGCGATGCCGCCAAGGCAGCGCCAGACGGCTACACCGTCGTGATGCTGCTGACCGGCATCAGTCTCGGCAACAATCCCGGCTATGACATCAACAAGGATTTCGCCCCCATCGGTCTCGTCGCTTCGACGCCGATCATCGTCGTCTCGCATCCGTCGTTTCCGGCGAAGACGCTGAGCGACGTGATTGCGCTGGCGAAGAAAGACCCCGGCAAATACTCGGCTGGCACGCCGCCAGCGCCGACCATCAACTATTTCGGCGCGGTGCTGTTCAATATGATGGCGGGCGTCGACATTACCGTCGTCACCTACAAGGGCACCGGGCCGCTCACCACCGATCTCCTCGGCGGTCACGTGCCGCTCGGTTTCAACACCATCCCGGCTTCGGTGAGCAACATCAAGGCCGGCCAGTTGCGCGCGCTTGCAGTGAGCGCGGCCGTGCGCTCGGCCGCCCTGCCGGAGGTGCCGACCTCCGCCGAAGCCGGCCTACCAGGCTACGAGGCGGTGCAGTATTACGGCCTCGCTGCGCCCGCAGGAACGCCGAAGCCCATTGTCGAGCGGCTCAACAGGGAGTTGCAGGCGATCCTGAAAACGGACGACATGAAGAAGCGCCTCATCGACGATGGCAGCGACCCGGCGCCCGGCACGCCCGAAGACTACGCGACCAATATCCGGAGCCAGGAAGGCAAGTGGGCGGCGCTGATCAAGAAACTCGGATTGAAGTTCGAGTGAACGACCGCCGGCCGTCCTGCGCCGAGGCCCCGGAAAGCGCTGACGGCAGTCGCGGCGAGGTAGGATGAGGCAGTATGTCACGCCGGGCCGGTTGAAAGCTTAATCTTTCAACAAAACTTTCAAGAAAGAATGGCGGCCCTTGACGATTGAACAGCCGACCTCGGGGGCGAGCAGCTGTGTCGAAAGTAACGCACCTGTCTTTCTGGCAGGACAATTATAATTTGCGCATCCGCGCGAAAGCGCTGCGGGCGACCCTGGATGTCACAAATTCAAGGGCGACGGTCATGAGCTCGGCGCTGACGAAACTATCGTCGGGCTTGTCCAGCATCGCCAATCAGAAAGCGATCGACCGCGTTCAGGCGCAGATCAAGTCCGTAATTGCCACCGGCATCCAGTCAGGCGGCATCAAAACACCGACGTCCGGCACAAGCGGCACGTCCGTCAACAAAAGCGCCTGACGCGTGCCGCGTTATTGCGGGCGGAACATCGGCACCGGCGGCCCATTTTCCGTTTCCTTGAATACAACGTTGACCGGTTGGCCGATGCGCAGCGCGTCGAAATTGCAGTCGACGATGTTGGTCATCATCGTCGGCCCTTCGGCGAGCGTCACGTAGGCGATGACGTAGGGCTCCTTGGCACGGCGCATGACGCTGTAGGTGTAGATCGTGCCTTTGCCGGACGCATCGCGCCATTCGATCGTGCCGTCGGCGCAGAACGGACAGACCGCGCGCGGATACCAATGCGCCTTGCGGCAGGCCGTGCAAGTCGGCAGCACGAACCGGCCGGTGCGCGCCGCATCCCAAAACGCCTGCGTCTCGGTGTTGGCGATCGGCGAGGGTATTTTTCTGTCCGCCATCGCCTACTCCCGCTCCATGATCAGTGTCGCGCTGCAATGGCGCGTGCCGAGCTGCATGCCGGTGCCTTGCGCCAAGGCGAGATTGCAGTTCTTCACCTGCACCGCCGGGTGGGCCTCGCCGCGCAACTGCCGCACCGCCTCGATGATCTTGGTCATGCCGCCGCGATTGGACGGATGATTGTTGCAGAGCCCGCCGCCGTCGGTGTTGAACGGAAGCTTGCCGACGCCGGAAATGAGGTTGCCATCAGCGACAAACTTTCCGCCCGCGCCCTTGGCGCAGAAGCCGAGGTCCTCGATCTGCATCAGCACCGTGATGGTGAAGCTGTCGTAGATCGAGGCGTATTTGATGTCCGCGGGTTTTATTCCGGCCTCCGCGAAGGCGATCGGCCCGGTGCGCGCGGCACCGGAGGTGGTGAGGTCGAACGTGCCGCCCGAAAGGTGCTTCACCGTTTCGCCGGCGCCGATGATCTTGACCGGCGGCCGCTTGAGCGTCTTGGCGATCTCCGGCTTGACGATGACCAGCGCGCCGCCGCCGTCGCTGATGACGCAGCAGTCGAGCCGGTGCAGCGGGTCGGCAATCACCGGCGAATTGACCACGTCCGCGACCGTGATGACCTCCGGCAGCATGGCGTTCGGATTATGCTGGGCATGATGCGAGGCGGCGACCTTGATCCAGGCGAGTTGCTCGCTGGTGGTGCCGTATTGATGCATGTGGCGCATCGCGCACATGGCGTAGCCATTCGCGGTGGTCAGGCCGTACGGAAATTCCCAGGAGCCCTCGGGCTGGTTCGGATCGCGCAGCCGCGGCGTGGTGCCGGTCGCCATGCCCTCGCTGCGCGGCCGCCCCGCGAGCGTAATCAGCGCCACGTCGCACTTGCCGAGCGCGATGGCCTCCGCAGCATGCGCCGCGTGCGCCACATAGGACGTGCCGCCCATTTCCGTGGAATCGACATGCCGGAGCTTCAGATTCAGGTATTCGGCCATGGTGGCGGCGCCCGGTCCCGGCGCGTCCGCTGCGCAGAAGTAGCCGTCAACGTCATCGCGCGTGAGCCCGGCATCCT
>DATJYT010000122.1:0-2650 GCA_035499475.1 Xanthobacteraceae bacterium
GTGGTCGACGGCAAGCTGCCGCAAGGCGTCACCGCCAAGGACATCATCCTCGCCATCATCGGCGAGATCGGCACTGCCGGCGGTACCGGCTACGCGATCGAATATGCCGGCGAGGCGATCCGCGCGCTATCGATGGAAGGCCGCATGACGGTATGCAACATGTCGGTCGAGGCCGGCGCCAAGGCCGGCTTCATCGCGCCCGACGAAAAGGCCTACGCGTACCTGAAAGATCGTCCCAAGTCGCCGAAGGGCAAGGCCTGGGACGAGGCCGTGCGTTATTGGGAGACGCTGCATTCCGACGACGGCGCCCACTTCGAGCGCGAGATCAGGCTCGACGCCGCGAAACTGCCGCCGCTCGTCACCTGGGGCACCAGCCCCGAGCAGGTGATCGCGGTGACCGGCCGCGTGCCGGTTCCATCCGAGATCGCCGACGACAACAAACGCCGCGCCGCCGAAACCTCGCTCGGCTATATGGGCCTCAAGGGCGGCGAGAAGATCACCGACATCGGCGTCGACCGCGTCTTCATCGGTTCATGCACCAACGGCCGGCTCGAGGACCTGCGCGCCGCGGCACTCGTCGCCAAGGATAAGAAGGTCAGCGCCAATGTGTCGGCCATGATCGTGCCCGGCTCGGGCATCGTGAAGGAGCAGGCCGAAGCCGAAGGCCTCGACAAGATTTTCAAGACCGCGGGCTTCGAGTGGCGCGAGCCCGGCTGCTCGATGTGCCTGGCCATGAATCCCGACAAGCTGGCGCCGGGTGAGCGCTGCGCTTCGACCTCGAACCGCAACTTCGAAGGCCGACAAGGCTACAAGGGCCGCACCCATCTGGTGTCGCCCGCCATGGCCGCGGCTGCCGCGATTGCCGGGCACTTCGTTGACGTCCGGGAGTGGAAGTAATTTCGTCGTCCGGATTCGCAGGCAAACGCCCGCGCCCCGGACGACGGCAGGAATTACCCCCGCACCCACCAGCAGCGCATTTGCGGATAGAGCACCGTCCCGCTCGGGCGATGTTGCAGTTCGTACCAATCGACGCATTGCCGGCGCAGCAAGGGGCGCGGATAGATCTCGATGCGCCGCCGCGCCGAAGGTGGCGCCGATGCCGAGCCGAGCCACGGCCCGTTTGATGAATTCTGAGCCGACGCCCCGCGCGGCGCCATCAGCGCCGCGAGCATGGCCAAGGCAACGAGCACAATCGGCGATTTCGCTGACATCGTGGTCGGACTCTCGCGCATTCCGGCCGCGCGCGTGTAAGCCGGACGCGCGGAAACACCCAAACTGCGCTACAACCCAATTATGGCCGATATCGGTTCCGACCCGCTCGCTTGGCGGACGGTGAAAGCGCCCTCGCTCGCCGAACTCGAAGTCCTGGCGAGCGAGGTGTTTCGCCATTTGCCGAAGGGATTTCGCGATCTGTGCGCGGACCTCGTCATCCAGGTGGACGATTTCCCGAGCGACGATGTACTTGAAGAGATGCAGGCCGAAACCGAGTTCGATCTCCTCGGCCTGTTTCAGGGTGTGGGACTGCCGTTTCGTTCCGAGAGCGCACCGGTGCAGATGCCCAACATGATCTGGCTCTATCGCCGGCCGATCATCGACTACTGGGCCGAGCATGACGAAACGCTCGGCGCCATCGTCAAGCACGTGCTGGTCCACGAGATCGGCCATCATTTCGGCTTGTCGGACGGCGACATGGCGGCCATCGAACAAGCCACCCACTAAGCGAAAGGAGCGATGTTATGAAGATCGACGGCGCGTGCGCCTGCGGCGCTATCAAGATCGAGGGCGAAGCCGACCCGGAGAAGGCGCAAATCTGCCACTGCACCGATTGCCAGACCGGCACCGGCACGGCGTTTCGCGTGTCGATCCCGGTGCCCGGCAACACGTTGAAGATGACCGGCACGCCGACTTTGTTCGTGAAGACCACGGCCGACAGCGGCCGGCCGCGGGTGCAGGCCTTTTGCGGCAAATGCGGCTCGCCGATCTATTCGACGACGCCGGGCGACGGCGTGCAGCCGTCCTACACGGTGCGTGTCGGCATTCTGCGCCAGCGCGACCAGCTGATCCCGCGGCGGCAGAATTGGTACCGCTCGGCGCGTTCGTGGGTCACCGGCCTCGCCGGCATTCCGAAAAACGAGAAACAGGCGCCGGCGTGAAGCCGAGGCCGGCCGCAGTCATGCTATAAGGACGCGTCGCAGACGCGATATTGCGACGTCCGAGAAGGAAGCACGGCCATGATAGTCACCGTATTTCGCTCCCGGTTGAGACCCGGAGTCCGAGACGAATACGTCGCCCTGGTCGATCAGATGGAGAGAATCGCCCGCACCATGCCGGGTTATATCTCGCACAAAGGCTTTTTCGCCGACGACGACGAGCGCGTCACTATCGTCGAATTCGAGCATGAGGATGGCTTGCGCGCCTGGCGCACCAATCCGGATCACATCGCGGCGCAAAAACTGGCGCGGCAGAAGTACTACACCCAGTATCACGTTCAGGTCTGCACGCTGGACCGCGAATCGAAGTTCAATGCCGAGGAAACCACCAAGCGCGCGCCCGCGGCGGCGCGGGCTTGACCCGAGCGAGGCGAGACGCCATTAACCCGCTACGGGTACGATGTATCCGTGGCCGACAAGACTTCCTTAGCCGAAAAGGC
>DATJYT010000123.1:0-4485 GCA_035499475.1 Xanthobacteraceae bacterium
CTCGCGGAACACGAACAGCACCACGTCGGCGTCCTGCTCGATCGAACCCGACTCGCGCAAATCGGCGAGTTGCGGCCGTTTGTCCTCGCGGGCCTCGACCTGCCGCGACAATTGCGACAGCGCGAGGATCGGGATGTTGAGCTCCTTGGCTAGCGCCTTGAGCTTGGTGGTGATCTCGGTGATTTCTTGCACGCGGTTTTCGCTCGAGCGTCGGGTCGAGCCTTGCAGGAGCTGAAGATAGTCGACGACCAGAAGATCGAGCCCGCGTTGGCGTTTGAGCCGTCGCGCGCGCGCGCATAACTGGCCGACGGAAAGACCGCCGGTCTCGTCGACATAGAACGGCAGGCTCTGCAGTTCGATCGACACGTCCTTGATCTTCTCGAAATCGGCTTCGTCGATGGCGCCGCGGCGAATCTTGTTCGACGGGATGCCGGTCTGCTCGGAGATGATGCGGGTCGCGAGTTGCTCGGCCGACATTTCGAGCGAGAAGAAGCCGACGATGCCGCCGTTGACGGTTTCGCGCTGACCGTCGGGGCGGACATCGCCCTGCTCGTAAGCCTTGGCGACGCTGTAGGCGATATTGGTGGCGAGCGCGGTTTTGCCCATGCCGGGCCGGCCGGCAAGGATGATGAGATCGGACTGCTGCAAGCCGCCCATCTTGGCATCGAGATCGGTCAGTCCGGTGGCGATTCCTGACAGGCTGCCGTCGCGCTGATAGGCGCGCGCCGCCATGTCGACGGCGGTGGTGAGCGCCTGGGCAAAGCGCTGAAAGCCGGAATCGTAGCGTCCCGTTTCGGCGACTTCATAGAGCTTGCGCTCGGCGTCCTCGATGTGGGTCAGCGGCGTCGAGTCGACCGGCGCGTCATAGGCCAGATTGACCATGTCCTCGCCGATCAGGATCAAGTGGCGGCGGATCGAAAGGTCATAAACGGTGCGGCCGAAGTCCTCGGCGTTGATGATGGTCGTCGCCTCGGCGGCGAGCCGCGCCAGATATTGATTGAGCGAAAGGCCGGCGACGTCGAGGTCCGACGGCAGAAACGTCTTCAGCGTCACCGGCGTCGCCAGCTTGTTGGCGCGGACGAGGCCGCCGGCAAGCTCGTAAATGCGTTGATGGATCGGCTCGAAGAAGTGCTTCGGCTCGAGAAAATCGGAAACCCGATAGAATGCCTCGTTATTGACGAGGATCGCGCCCAAGAGCGCCTGCTCGGCCTCGATATTGTGCGGCGGCGCGCGGAATGACGGTTCCGCGAGGGGCTGCTTGCGTGCGGTCGAATCGAATGGTGGCATGGTCCCGATCAGGGGATTTGCGTGTGGCCAATTTAGGGACGTTACTCAACATCGCGGCTCACTCAACGACGGCGGCTCTTGGCGAATTCGCAACCGTTTCACGCAACCACGCTGGCCCCGTCGATAACGGAGTAGCCGCGCAATGGGAAATGCTCATTGCGGCTGTCCCCGTTACCCACCGTGAGGCATGACCGTTGATAATCGACGCTCCGCCCTTGACGGCAGCGTAATCGGCAGGCAACGCGGGCGCATTACTCTCCGGCGAGCCGCAAAGGCGCCGCTTGACCGGCCTCCAGGGTGCGCAGCCGGGCCTCCTCGCGCATGACATAGTCGCGCGTCGCCGGCGTGACGCCCTTGTGCTTGGCCATCTGGATCTGGAACACGACCATGTCGCCCTCGCGGAACGCCATCTCGGAGCAGGCGAGATAGAATTCCCACATCCGCACGAAGCGCTGGTCGTAGAGCCGCACCACCTCGTCGCGATGGGCGAGGAACCGCTCGCGCCAGGCCTTGAGGGTCTCGGCGTAGTGCAACTGGAGCACCTCGACGTCGGTGACGATGAGCTGCGCTTGTTGAATCGCCGGCAGCACCTCCGACAATGACGGGATATAACCGCCGGGGAAAATATATTTGGCGATCCACGGATTGGTAATACTCGGCGGACCGCTGCGGCCGATCGTATGCAGCAGCATGACGCCGTCGTCATCGAGCAGTTCGGCGCATTTGTGGAAGAATGTGTCGTAAAAGCCGACGCCGACGTGCTCGAACATGCCGACCGAAACGATGCGGTCGAAGTGACCGTCGACGTCGCGGTAATCCACCAGCCGGAACGTCGTATCCCGGGTCAGGTTGCGCTCGATCGCCCGGCTTTGAGCGCGCTGGTACTGCTCCTTCGACAGCGTGATGCCGGTGACGCGGCTGCGCGCGATCTCGGCGAGGTAAAGCGCCAGCCCGCCCCAACCGCAGCCGATGTCGAGCACCGAAGCGCCCGGTTCGAGCCGCAGCTTTGCCGCCAAGTGGCGTTTCTTGGCAAGTTGGGCATCGTCGAGCGACTGATCCGGTGATTCAAAGTAGGCGCAGCTATATTGCTGGTCGCCGTCGAGAAACAGCGAATAGAGCCGGCCGTCGAGATCGTAGTGATGCGCTACGTTGCGGCGTGAGCGCGAGCGTGGATTGAACTGCTGCAAGCGTCGCAACAGAAAGCGAATGAGCCGCGGCGGCAGCGCCCAATTCGGCGCTGAAATGTGATCTTGCCTGAGCAGGAGCGCAAGGACATCCGCGATCGAGCCCTGATCGACCACGAACGTGCCGTCCATATAGGCTTCGCCGAGTTTCAGCTCGGGATCGAGCAAAACGGCGCGCTGCGCGCTCTTGGTGGTGAAGCGCACGGCAAGTGGCCGGCCGCTACCGTCGCCAAGCGTGTAAGTCCTGTCTGCCGCGGTCGTAACCGTCAGCGAGCCGCAACGCACAAACCGACCCAGTAATGTCCCCAGCAACCGATCCACGGCCGCCTCCACGCACTCCTACGCTCCGCTCACGAAAATGTGGTGAAGGGTGCCGTCTCAGGCTTGCGGCCGTTGCCGGGCCGCTCAATCATCACATTACGTCAACGGGGTCTTGTTGCTTGCCGTTATTAAAACAAAATCCTCGTTGACCAGCAATGCTAACGACACAATGCCGCTCAAGTTCACCCCCGGGGGCACCTCGTCCCCGCTCACACTCGGCCGATTTTGGGATAGGAATGATGGGTCAGCCTGCCGATATCGAGGAGGTCCGGGTGTCTCGGCGTTTTGCGCCCATTGTCGGCCTGATTGCGGGATTGGTGCCCGCGATCGCGTGCGCCCAGACCAATATCGACGCCGATAAGACGCCGGCGCAGATTTTTGCCAATGATTGCGCGACCTGCCACAAATCGCCGCGAGGTCTTGGGGCCGGGAAGGGCAGCCTGATGCTGTCGAGTTTCCTGCGCGAGCATTATACGTCCAGCAAGGATCAGGCCGCGGCCCTGGCCGCCTATGTGCTCGGTGCCGGCGGCGGCGAGAACGCCCCCGCGGCACGCGGCCAAAAGCCGGCCCCTGAGCAGGCCAAATCGACCGGCGACGAGCGTAAGCCCTCGGCCCGCTCGACGCGGGAGACCGCAAAGCCCGAGGAGCACGCCCCCGCGACCGCCAAGCTTCAGCCGCCGGCCGAGGAGGAGCGCAAGCCCCTGCGCGAACCGCGAATCATGGCGGAGCCCAGTCCGGATAGCCCCGGCCGCAAACCGGTGATTGGCCGTCGCCCACCGCCGCCGACGGCCACACGAGGCCGCGAGAATGAGCCCGAGGCTGCGCCTTCGTCACCGGAACCCGTCGCGGCGCCCCCGCCGGAGCCGGTCGTTCACGAAAACCCGCCGCCGCCCCCGGAGGCACCGCCAGAACCTACTCCGAGCCGAAGTGCGGCCGCCCCGGAACCTGCTCCGAGCCGCAGCGCCGCAGCGCCGGAAAACCCGCCGGAGCCCGGCGGCGACGCACCGGTGCCGCGGGACAATATTCCGGACTGAAGCTTTTCGGCCTGAAAGGCTCAGCCTTTGTCGGCGGGAGCAGGGGACTCGGCCGTTTCGCCGCCTTCGCGCGCGCGCACTGATTCTGCGGCCTCGGGCTCGAAGAAAGCCTCGGCCGCAATCACGGCGGCTTCCTGCTCGGTCGGCTCGCGGCGCTGCGTCACATCCTCGCCACGGGCAATGCGCCCCGCCTCGTCGGCGTTGCGGGCGACGATCACGGTGATCAGCGTCTCGATCTCAGGATGCAGCGAAATCGGAACGCTGTGCTGTCCGATCGTCTTGATCGGCGCATTGAGCGCGACTTGATTGCGGTTCACGGTAAAGCCGGCCTCGCCGAGCAGGCCAACGATATCGCGCGGCGACACCGAGCCGAACAACTGGCCGGCTTCGGAGGCCTGACGCAAAACGGTGAAGCTCTGGCCATTGAGCTTGTCGGCAACGCCTGAGGCCTCGGTCTTCAACGCCAGCGAGCGCGCTTCGAGATCGCCTCGCATGGTCTCAAAGCGGGTGCGATTTTCCGCGGTGGCGCGGAGCGCCTTGCCGTGCGGCAACAGGAAATTGCGGGCGAAGCCGTCCTTCACGCGCACCACTTCGCCCATCTGGCCGAGCTTGGCGACGCGTTCGAGCAAAATCACTTCCATCTCGACTTCTCCTGTGCG
>DATJYT010000124.1:0-5367 GCA_035499475.1 Xanthobacteraceae bacterium
CGCCTCGCCCGGATTGATCGCGGTGGCGCGTTCGTTCTCCACCATGTCCCGCGCCATCAAGTGGCGGCGGTTCGAGGTGGCGTAGAAGATCACGTTCTCCGGCCGCCCCTCGATGCCGCCTTCGAGCATGGTCTTCAGCGACTTATAGGAGGTGTCTTCGGCGTCGAACGACAGATCGTCGCAGAACACGATGAAGCGTTGCGGCGCGTCGCGCACCAGGCTCATGAGCTCGGGCAGCGACTCGATGTCCTCGCGGTGAATTTCAACGAGCTTGAGGCCGGCGCGCGGATGCGCGGCGCTGGTCGCGGCGTGCGCGGCTTTGACCAGCGAGGATTTTCCCATGCCGCGCGCGCCCCAAAGGAGCGCGTTGTTCGCCGGCAGGCCGCGTGCAAAGCGCTCGGTGTTCTCGACCAGAAGATCGCGCACCCGATCGATGCCTTTGAGGAGCGACATCTCGACACGGTTGACGCGGCGCACGCCGCCAAGCCGCCGTGCTTCGGGGTGCCAGACAAAGGCGTCGGCGCTGGCGAAATCCGGCGCAGCGGGAGCCGGCGGCGCCAAGCGTTCCAGCGCTGCGGCGATCCGCGCCTGGGTGTTGTCGCCGGAGCGGCCCGGTTTTTTGGTCGCCTTGATCCTTGAGCGTGACGAAGAATGGGCCATTTCCGCCCCCTGTTGCGCATTCCCCTTAGCGATGGGCCGGAGCGGTCGCAAGCGTTGCAATTAGGCCAACGGCGGTTATAGTCCGCGCCGATTTCGCGCGCAAAAGCGGCCATTGTTCCCAGGCTGGCGCGCTTCCTAAGCGGCCTCCGGAGGAGCAATGCTGATTACGCCCGCATTCGCGCAAGGCGCCCTGTTCGGCTTAGGCGGCGACAACGCCAGCATGATCACGTCGCTGATGCCGCTGATCCTGATCATCGTCATCATGTATTTTCTGGTCTTGCGCCCGCAGCAGCAGCGGGTGAAGCGTCATCAGGAGATGGTCAAGGCGCTGCGCCGCGGCGATACCGTCATCACCAATGGCGGCTTGGTCGGCAAAGTCACCAAGGTGGTGGACGACGATCAGATCGAGGTCGAAGTCGCCGACGGCGTCAAGGTGCGGCAGATGCGGTCGATGGTGAGCGAGGTGCGCGCCAAGGGCGAGCCGGTCAAGGAAGACAGCGCAAGCTGACGGCGCGGTTTCCGCCCGCGGCTTTCGCGCTCAACGAGGCATAGCGACGTCCATGTTGTTTTTCACGCGGTGGAAAGCGGCGGCTATCTTGCTCACGGCATTCGTCGTGTGCCTGTTCGCCGTGCCGAATTTCTTTCCCGAAAGCGTGGTGAAGAATTGGCCGAGCTGGGCGCAGCGCCACGTCGTCCTCGGCCTCGACCTGCAAGGCGGCTCGCATCTCCTGCTCGAAGTCGATTCCAATGCGGTGCGCAAGGAGCGCCTGCAATCGCTTGGCGACGACGTGCTGCGCGTTCTGCGTCAGGCTCGCATTCCGTTCACCGGCCGCAGCATTCGCGGCAACGGCGTCGAAGTGCACATCACCCGCGACAGCGATATCGAGAACGCGCTGTCCAAGCTGCGCGAGCTGTCGCAGCCGCTGTCGGGTATCCTCGGCACGACCGGCCAGCGCAGCCTCGATGTGACCGAGACCGGCGGCCTTATCACGCTGACCCCGACCGACCCGGCGATCACCGAGCGCATCCGCCAGGCGGTCGATCAGTCGATCCAGATCATCGAGCGTCGCGTCAACGAGCTCGGCCTGGTCGAGCCGACCATTCAGCGCGAGGGCGTCGATCGCATCCTGGTGCAGGTGCCGGGCCTGCAAGACCCGTCGCGGCTCAAGGAAATTCTCGGCAAGACCGCGAAGCTCGATTTCCGCATGGTTGATCTGTCGATGACGGCGCAGCAGGCGATGGAGACCCATGCGCCGGCGGATTCGGAACTCCTCGACGGCGAGGGCGGCGCCAAATATCTGATCGAGAAGCGCGTGCTGGTGTCCGGTGCCGACCTTGTCGACGCGCAGCCGGGCTTCGACCAGCGCACCAGCGAGCCGATCGTCAGCTTCCGCTTCAACTCCACCGGCGCGCGCAAGTTTGCCGAGGCGACGCAGGCCAATGTCGGCAAGCCCTTCGCCATCGTGCTCGACAACAAAGTGATCTCGGCGCCGGTGATCCGCGAGCCGATTCTCGGCGGCTCCGGGCAGATTTCCGGCAACTTCACGGTGCAGCAGGCGAACGACCTCGCCATCCTGCTGCGCGCCGGCGCGCTGCCGGCGCCGCTGACCATCATCGAGGAGCGCACCGTCGGCCCCGGCCTCGGCCAGGATTCGATCATCGCCGGCGAGCACGCCGCCTATGCGGGCGCAGCGCTGGTGATCATCTTCATGTTCGCGACCTACGGGCTGTTCGGCCTGTTCGCCAACATCGCCGTCGCCATCAACGTCGCCATGATCTTCGGCGTGCTGTCGCTCTTGAGCGCCACGCTGACGCTGCCCGGCATCGCCGGCATCGTGCTCACGGTCGGCATCGCGGTGGATTCCAACGTGCTGATCTACGAGCGCATCCGCGAGGAGGTGCGCGGCGGCCGCACCGCCATCAATGCCATCGACGCCGGCTTCAGCCGCGCGCTCGCCACCATTCTCGACTCCAACATCACGACGTTCATCGCCGCCGCGGTGCTGTTCTATATCGGCACCGGTCCGGTGCGCGGCTTCGCCGTGACGCTCGGTGTCGGCATCCTGACCACGCTCTTTACCGCCTTCACGCTGACCCGGCTGATCGTGGCCTACTGGGTCCGCCTGTGGCGGCCGCGCACCGTGCCGATCTGATCAACACGAAAGCTAAGCCCCGTGCGCCTCCTTCGCATCGTTCCCGACGACACCCGATTCGATTTCATGCGCTTCCGGCGCATCAGCTTTCCGATATCGGCGATGCTGTCGATTGCGGCCATCGTGCTGTATTTCTTTCACGGGCTGAATTTCGGCATCGACTTCGTCGGCGGCACTTTGATGGAGGTGGAAACGAAGGCGGGCCCGGCCAATCTTTCCGAGATGCGCTCGACCATCGCCGGGCTCAAGCTCGGCGATTTCCAGCTCCAGCAATTCGGTGCGCCGAACGACGTGCTGATCCGCATTTCGGAGCAGCCCGGCGGCGATGCGGCGCAGCAAGTGGCGGTGCAGAAGGTCCGCGACGCACTCGGCGATCAGGTCGATTACCGGCGCGTCGAAGTGGTCGGGCCGCGGGTGTCGAACGAGCTGCTCGCCTACGGCACGATCGGCCTCGTATCCGCGATCGGCGCCATATTGATCTATCTGTGGTTCCGCTTCGAATGGCAGTTCGCGCTCGGCGCCATGATCGCCAACGTCCACGACCTCGTGCTGACCGTCGGCTTCATGTCGCTGACCCACATCGATTTCGACCTCACCAGCATCGCGGCGCTGCTCACCATCCTGGGCTATTCGCTCAATGACACGGTGGTGATCTACGACCGCATCCGCGAAATGCTGCGGCGCTACAAGCGCATGTCGATGCCCGACCTCCTCAACGTCTCGGTCAATGCGACGCTGTCGCGCTCGATCATCACCCACGTTACGGTGGCTATGTCGCTATTGGCGCTACTGCTGTTCGGCGGCCAGGCCATCCACAGCTTCACCGCGACCATGATGTTCGGCGTGGTGCTGGTCGGCACCTACACCTCGGTCTTCATCGCCTCGCCGATCCTGATCTATCTCGGCGTCGGCACCGGCCGCATGGCGGAGGCCGATAAGCCCGAGCCCGAGCCGGTACCGCCGACGGCGACGCCGGCGCCGGCCCCGCAGCGTGCGAGGGCGCGCCGCTAGTGCAGGCCGCCGCGCCTCATCTGCCGCGGCAGGCGCTGATCGAGGCCCACGGCGGCGGCGGCTTTCGCTTCGCCGGCATGTCGCATCGCGGCTCCTTGCTGTGCCTGCCCGACGGCATCTGGGCCTGGCCAGTGGCAACGCCCGCGGCGTTGATCGGCGACGCCCTGTCGCTCGTGTTCGATCGCGCCGGCGATCTTGATTTCTTCATTCTCGGCACCGGCGAGGCGCCGTGGGCGATGCCGGAGCTTTTGCGGCAGCGGTTTCGCGACGCCCGCATTTCCGCCGACGCCATGACGACCGGACCGGCGGTGCGCACCTACAACGTGATGCTGATGGAAAGCCGCCGTGTCGGCGCCGGACTGATCGCGGTGGGCTGATCCTGCTAAGCTTTCGCCATGCAGGATGCGTTCGCCTATTGCGCGGCGCTGGTTCGCGCGGCCGATCATGACCGTTATCTCGCCGCGCTGTTTGCGCCCGCGGACCGCCGCGATGCGCTTTTCGCGCTTTATGCCTTCAACATCGAGGTCGCGCGCGTGCGCGAAGCGGCGCGTGAGCCGATGCCGGGCGAGATCCGCCTGCAATGGTGGGGCGAGGTGGTCGGCGGCGAGCGCGCCGAGGAGGCCCGCGCCAATCCGGTCGCGGCCGCGCTCATGGCCGCGATCGAGCGCCATCATCTTCCCATCGCCAAGTTTGCCGCCTTGATCGCGGCGCACCGCTTCGACCTCTACAACGAGCCGATGACGGACATGGCCGAGTTCGATGGCTACGCGCGCCGCACCTCCTCGGCGCTGATCTCGCTCGCGGCGCGCGTTCTCGCCGACGACGACGCCGAGGCGGCCGCCAACCCGGCCGGGATCGCTCTGAGCATCATGAATTTGTTGCGGGCGTTTCCGCAGCACGCGTCGCGCGGCCAGCTCTTTCAGCCGCTCGACGTTATCGAGAGGCGGGGCGCCTCGGCGGAAGACATATTCGCCGGCCGTGTGTCGGGGGGCCTACGCGCAGCCCTCGGCGACATGCGGGACTTGGCGCAGGAGCATCTCGCGTCGGCGCGCGAGCCTATCGGCATCTTGCCGCGCGAAGCGCTGCCGGCATTTCTCCCTGTTGCGCTGGTGCGGCCATCGCTCGACCTGTTATCGCGCAGCGATCCGTTTTCGCCGCGCGAGCTTTCGCCGTGGCGGCGGCAATGGCTGATCTGGCGCGCGGCACGAAATCCCGCACGCATCGCGCGGTAGGCAATCACTCGGCGGCGCGCGGCAGGCCGCCTCCGATCCACGCGTCGAGATCGGCGAGCGCGCGCTGGCAGAGCGCGCGTTTCTTGCTGAAGTTCCTCGGCCCGAGCGCCGTGCCGCCGCCCGGCCGCGCCGCGGCCGGCGGCGGATCGTAGCCGAGCGGCGGGAACAGGCCGAAATTGACGTTCATCGGCTGGAACGACGGCGGACCGGCATCGATGGTCTCCACGTGGCCGCCGGTAATGTGGCCGATGAGCGCGCCGTGCGCGGTGGTCGGCGGCGGCAACGCGGTCGCCTCGCCAAGCCGCTCCGCG
>DATJYT010000125.1:0-21347 GCA_035499475.1 Xanthobacteraceae bacterium
CGATCTTGGCGCTGTCGGTGACGCCGGTGAACTGCGAGATATCGGCGCCGGCGATGAAGCCCGCCGTCTTGGCCGAACGAATGACCAGGCCGCGCGGCCGGTCGCGTTCGAGCTTCGCCAGGACAGCATCGAGTTCGGTCAGCGTCGCTTCGTCGAGCGTATTGGCGCCCGAATCCTTCTTGTCGAAGAGCAGCCAGGCGACGCCGTCTTCGTCGGTGCGCAGTCGCCAATTGGCCAAATGTCCCGAGTCCTCGCCATCGGTCGCAAAAGGGCCGAGTTCGAGGTCGCGCTTGCCGAGGATCGCCAGCGTCGGCTTGGCGGCGTGTGAGGTTTTCATGCGCGGCCCCTCAGATCGCTTCGATCAGCATGGCGCCGCCCTGGCCGCCGCCGATACACTCGGTGGCGATGCCGCGCTTGTAGCCGAGCCGCTTCATGGCGTTGACGAGATGGAGCACGATGCGGTTGCCGCTGGCGCCGACCGGATGACCGACGCCGATGGCGCCGCCGTCCACATTGAGCCGGTCGCGCGGAATACTTCCTGCCGGGCGGTCGAGGCCGAGCGCGTCGCGGCAGAATTCCGCGTCCTCCCAGGCGGCGAGGCAGCCGAGCACTTGCGCCGCGAAGGCCTCGTTCAATTCCCACAATTCGATGTCGCTCAAGGCGAGCTGATGCCGTTTCAGGATCGCGGTCGAGCAATAAACCGGGCCGAGACCCATGACGGACGGATCGAGCGCCGACCATTCACTGTCGACGATGACCGCCTTCGGCGTGAGCTTGTGCTCCTTCACGGCGTCTTCCGAGGCGAGGATCACCCACGACGCGCCATCGGTTATCTGCGAGCTGTTGCCGGCCGTGACCTTGCCCCACGGCCGCTCAAAGGCGGGCTTGAGCTTCGCCAGCGTGTCGGCGGTGCTGTCGGGCCGTACGCCGTCGTCGTGATCGAACAGCGTGCCATCACGCGCGAAAGCCGGCTCGACTTCGCCGGCGAAATAATTGTTCTTCTGCGCCGCTGCCAGCCGGTTCTGGCTCTCGGCGGCGTATTCGTCGGCCTGCCGCCGCGTGATGTGAAACAGATGTCCGACCAGCTCCGCGGTCTGGCCCATGTTCAGGTCCGTGATCGGATCGGTAAGGCCGCGTTCGAGGCCGATCACCGGCGTCAAGAACGACGGCCGGAAGCCAAGGAAAGCTGCGAGCTTCTGGGCGATGCCGCGGGCAGCGAAAAGCTTTGCGTACCAGTTGACCGCACTGCGGCTGAAGACGAGCGGTGCATGGCTGAGCGACTCCGCGCCGCCCGTCAGAATGAGATCGGACACACCCTCGCGGATATAGCGATAGGCGGTGTCGATCGACTGCATGCCGGAGCCGCAGTTGATCTGCACTGTGAACGCCGTCATCGCCTCGCCCATGCCGAGGCGCAGCGCTGCGACACGGGCCGGATTCATCTCGTCGGCGATGACATTGACGCAGCCGAGGATGACCTGGTCGAACGCATCCGGCGCGAACGGCTGGCGCAGCAAGAGCGGCCGGCCGCATTGCACGGCGAGATCGACCGGCGTGAACGGACCGGGCTTGCCGCGCGCCTTGATGAACGGCGTGCGGCTGCCGTCGACGATATAGACGGGACGGCGCTCTACTCCGCCGCGGCCGCCGGCGGGGACTGCAGCGGCCGCGAGGCCGCCTGAAATGTCGCTGGCGATGACACGTCTCCCCTGTTGGCCGCGCCGCGGCGGGTCAGTTCCTCGGGCGCGAAATCGTTGACCGCAATGGCCGCCGCCACGGCGTCGGCGGCGGCCTTGAGCCGCGACGCCTCGTCCGCATTGATGGTGCGCTGCTTCACCGCCTGATCGACGTCGCGCACGCGCACGGCGTGCATGCGGTCGCGGATCGGCTGCACCGCGACCGTCATGGCGAAAGCGCGCTCGAGGAGCGCGATGCCGTTGTCGGTCTCGGTGTCGGCCGGATGGTAGAGATCGACGGTCAAACGGTCCCGCGTCGCCGATGGCACAGTGATGATCTCGGCACATGTATCGGTGACGCGGTCGGACGGACCGTGGCGGCGCGGGCCCAACGGCTGGATGATGAAGCGCAGCAGCCAGGCGACCGGCCGCACCGGGAAATTGGCAAGGAGTTCGTTGAAGCGTGCCTCGATGGTGGCGAAGCTCGTCTCCATGCAGTATTCGAGCAGCGGCAAGTCGTCCGCTTGGCGGCCTTCGTCGTTCCAGCGCTTGAGCGCGGCGCTTGAGAGATAAAGCTCGGACAAAATGTCGCCGAAGCGCGCCGAGATCATCTCCTTGCGCTTGAGCGCGCCGCCCAGCGAGAGCAGCGAAAGATCGACCGCAAGCGCGAACGCCGCGGCGTATCGGCTGAGCTGCCGGTAGAACCGCGTCGCCGCGCCGGCAGCGGCCGCCGGCGCGAGCAAGCCGCCGGTCCAGGCGCGCAGCCAGGCGCGTCCGGTATTGGCGAGACTGTGGCCGACATGGGCCCACAGCACCTGGTCGAACGCATCGAGGCCGCGCTCGCGATCGCTGTCTTCCAGCGCCTGCATCTCCTTGAGCAGATAGGGATGACAGCGGATCGCGCCTTGGCCGAATTGAATGAGCGCGCGGGTGACAATGTTGGCGCCTTCGACCGTGATGGCGATCGGCACGCCGCGATAGAGGCTGCCGAGATAATTGAGCGGGCCTTCGATGATGGCCTTGCCGCCGTGCACGTCCATGGCATCGCTCACCGCGACGCGCATGCGCTCGGTCGCCTGTGCCTTCATGATCGCGGTGACGACGGCCGGATGGTGGCCTTCGTCGAGCGCCGCACAGGTCATGCGGCGCGCGGCGTCGAGCAGATAAGCGGTCGCGGCGATGCGGCCAAGCCGCTCGTCGACCGCCTCGAACTTCGCGATCGAAACATGAAACTGCTCGCGGATGCGTGCATAGGCTCCGGTGACATTGGCCGCGAACGCGGCGCCCGCCGCCGACAGCGACGGCAGTGAAATGCCGCGGCCGGCCGCGAGCGCGCTCATCAGCATCTTCCAGCCCTTGCCGACCTGATCGACGCCGCCGATGACGTTGTCGATCGGAATAAAGACGTCGTGGCCCCAGTTCGGGCCGTTCTGGAAAACGTGCATGGCCGGCAGATGGCGCCGGCCGATGCTGATGCCCGGCAGATGCGTCGGCACCAAGGCGAGCGTGATGCCGATGTCGTCGCGCTGGCCGATGAGGTGATCGGGATCGCGCAGCTTGAAGGCAAGTCCCAGCACCGTCGCGATCGGCCCGAGCGTGATGTAGCGCTTGTGCCAGTTGAGCCTGATGCCAAGCGTCTCGCGGCCCTCGTAAGTGCCGCGGCAAACGACGCCGGTGTCGATCATCGAGGCGGCGTCCGATCCGGCTTCCGGGCTGGTGAGGCCGAAGCACGGAATCTCCTCGCCGCGCGCGAGCCGCGGCAGCCAGTAGTCGCGCTGCTCCTTGGTGCCGAACTGCATCAGCAACTCGCCGGGCCCGAGCGAGTTCGGCACCATCGCGGTGCAGGCGAGACAGACGGACCGCGATGAAAGTTTGCGGATCACTTCCGAATGCGCATAGGCCGAGAAGCCGAGCCCGCCATAGTCTTTCGGAATGATCATCGCGAAGAATTTTCGCGACTTCAGGAAATCCCAGATCTCAGGCGGAAGATCGTGCAGCTCCCAATTGATCTTCCAATCGTCGGTCATGCGGCAGAGTTCTTCGACCGGCCCGGCCAGGAATGCTTCTTCTTCCTCGGAGAGCTTCGCCGGCGCGAAAGCCAGAAGCTTGTTCCAGTCGGGATTGCCGGTGAACAGTTCGGCATCCCACCAGACGTCGCCGGCCTCGATCGCTTCACGCTCGGTGTCGGAGAGGCGGGGCAGCGCGTGCTGCGCCATGCGGAAGATCGGCTTGGTGATCCAGTCGCGCCGGAATGACGAAGGCATTGGATGTCCCCGGGCTAGCGAACGGCCGCTACGGCATCGTCGCGGATGGGGTGATTCGCAGCAAGACTATAGGTTCTAAGCGCTGAAATGTTACAATTTCCCGTACGCTTCGGCGTGCATTGCACAATAGACCGGACTCACTCTGCTAACCGGCCACGCCCCTCATCCGCAGGTAGGATCGCGGCACATGTTCGACAAGCTCGAAGCCTATATCAGCGCCAAAATCCTGCGCTATCTGGCGCAGCCGACTGGGAGATATGCACCGTTTTATGCCCCCGATCCCGCCGTGATCCGGCAGACGCTGCGGCCAGGCGACATTCTTCTGGTCGAGGGCAACAGCCGGCTCAGCGCGGTCATCAAATATCTGACCCAATCGACCTGGTCGCACGCGGCGCTTTATGTCGGCGAGCGGGCGGGCGATGTGGCGCCTAGCGGCGAGCCCAACGTTTTTCTCGAGGCCGAGGCCGACACCGGCGTCGTCACCGTGCCGCTGTCGAAATACGTGCGCTTTCACACCCGCATCTGCCGACCGGTCGGCGTCGACGACATCAACATGAAAAAGGTGATCGACTATGCGCTCAAGCGTCTGGGCACGCAGTACGATCAGCAGCGCATCATCGATCTTGCGCGTTATCTGTTCCCCTACCCTCCGGTGCCGGTCTGGTTTCGCCGGCGCATGCTGTCGATCGGCTGCGGCGACCCGACCCGCGCGATCTGCTCGGCGCTCATCGCGGAAGCCTATGCCTCGATCCACTATCCGATTCTGCCGGAGCGCGCCGCAATCAACGGCAAGACCTACGGCATCGCGCCATACGTGCAGAGCGAAATGGATCACATCCGCACTTACGGGCTCTACACGCCGCGCGATTTCGACGTGTCGCCGTTCTTTGCCATCGTCAAGCCGACGCTGGCTGCGGGGTTCGATTATCACACCGTGGAATGGGGACCGCCGGGCGTGACCGATTTGGATTTGGCCAATGCGAGCATCGTACCGGCGGTGTAACCCTCCCCTGCAGGGGGAGGGTTGGCCGCAGAGCGCCGGGTGGGGATCAACTTGCCCATCTGGTCCGCTGCGCGGACCAATCTTCCCCCCTGCAGTGGAAAATAAAAATCACGGGTCGATCGGCTGCGGCCTGCCGTCGGCATTGACGCGCACATAGGTGAAAACACCCTCGGTGACCTTGATGGGCGCGTCGCCGGTGCCGCGCCGCGCCCAGCTTTCGATCTTCAACGTGATCGAGGTGTTGCCGATCCTCTCGACGGCGACGTAACAGGACACTTCGTCGCCGACGCAGACCGGGCGATGAAATTCCATGGCGGTGATGGCGACCGTCACGGTGCGGCCGCCGGCACGTCGCGTCGCCACCGTAGCCCCGGCAAGGTCCATCTGGCACACCAGCCAGCCGCCGAAAATGTCGCCATGCGGATTGGTGTCGGCGGGCATCGCAATGGTGCGGATCGCGGGCTCCGTGCTCGGGCAGGCATCGGCGGCTTTTGCGGCTTGATCGGGCATGGCGGTCCCTTGCGGATTCGATTCCGCTCAGTTTAGCTACTTCTGTCGCGCGCGTCGGTTGTCATCCTGACCGGGAAATTCGCCATGCTTACACGTCGAACCGTCCTTGCTGCGTTGGCCGCGATGGGCGCCTGCGGCAACATCGGGGCTGCGGTAGCCGACGATTATCCCTCCCATCCGATCACCATGGGCATGCCATTCGCGGCCGGAGGCCCCGGCGACGTTTTAGCGCGCATCATGGCGGCGCGCATGGGCCAGGCGCTCGGGCAGAACGTGATCGTCGAGAACATTACCGGCGCGGCCGGCAGCATCGGCACCGGCGCGGTCGCCCGCGCCGCGCCCGACGGCTATTCGCTGATCTTCGGCAACTGGACGACGCATGTGGTCGATCCGGTCGCCTACAATCTCAACTACGACGCCACCAAGGACTTCGCGCCGGTCGCCCTGGTCGCGACCCAGCCGGCGCTCATTATCGGCAGCAAGAGCTTTCCGCCGAACAATCTGCGTGAGCTGATCGCCTGGTTGAAAGCCAACCCCGACAAGGCGACATCGGGCAATGCCGGCGCCGGCAGTGCCACTCACGTCGCCAGCGTCTTCTTTCAGCGCGAGACCGGCACGCGCTTTCAGCTCGTGCCCTATCGCGGCGGCGCGCCGGCGATGGCGGACCTGCTCGCCGGCCACATCGACATGATGTTCGATCTCGCCGCCGACGCGTTGCCGCAAGTGCGCGCCGGCCAGGTCAAGGCCTATGCGGTGACCGCCAGCACGCGGATGACCGCACAGCCCGACATTCCGACGGTCGACGAGGCCGGCGCTCCCGGCGTCTATGTCGCGCTGTGGAATGGATTGTGGGGGCCGCGCGGCATGCCGGAGGCGGTGATCGACAAGCTCGACGCCGCCGTCATTGAATCCCTGTCGGATCCGAAGTTGCGAGCGAAGATCAACGATCTCGGCGGCGAGATTGCGCCGCGCGAATTGCAGACCCCGCGGGGGCTCGCCGACTTCCAGAAAGCGGAGACCGACAAGTGGTGGCCGGTCCTGAAAGCGGCGGGCATCAAGCCGCAATAGGCGTTCATTCCGGCTTTAAATTGGCGAACTTGACGACCTTGCCCCACTTTTCGATCTCGCTCGCGATGAATTTGGCGAAGTCGGCGGGCGAGCCCGTCATCACGATGGCGCCGAAGTCGGCAAGTTGCGCCTTGAGCTTTGGATCGGCGAGCGCCGCGTCGGTTTCGCGGTTGAGCTTGTCGATGATCTCCGCCGGCGTGCCGGCCGGCGCTCCAATTCCCGCCCACGAGACCGCGTCATAGCCCGGCAGCGATTCAGCGATTGCCGGCACGTCGGGCAGGACGTCCATCCGCGTCGCACCGGTGACCGCGAGCGCGCGCAGCGTACCGGCCCGGACATAGGAAATCGCCGAGCCGGGCGTGGAGAACACGACCTGCACCTGCCCGGCCAACAGATCGGTCATGGCCGGCGCTTCGCCGCGATAGGGTACGTGGGCGAGCTTGAGCCCAGCCATCATGTTGAACAGTTCGCCCGCGACGTGCCCGGTCGAGCCGATGCCGCCCGAGCCCATATTGACCTTGCCCGGATTGGCTTTGGCATAGGTGATGAATTCGGACACCGTTTTCGCCGGCAGCGTTGGATTGACCACCATGATGAGCGGCGCCCGCTCGATGCTGGCAACCGGCGCGATGTCGCGCGCGAAACTGAAGTCCAGATTGTTGTAGAGCGTCGCGTTGATCGCGCCCGGCGAGCCGGCGAGCAGCAGCGTGTAGCCGTCGGGCGTCGCATGGGCGACGACCGCGGTGCCGATATTGGTCCCGGCGCCGCCGCGATTCTCGACTACGATCTGTTGACCGAGACGCTCCGATAATTTCTGCGCCACCAGGCGCCCGACGATGTCGAAGGTGCCGGCAGGCGGAACCGGAACGACAAGCCGGATCGGCTTTGTCGGATAGGTTTCGGCTGCCGCGAGTCTCGGCACGGCCGGCACGATGAGGGCGCCGGCTGCGAGGGTCAGGAAGTTTCTACGTTTCATTGGCTTGTCTCGAATTTGGCAAATCGCGATCACTCGGCCCTGATATTGGCGGCACGAATGACCTTGGCCCATTTTTCGGTCTCGCCGGCGATGAATGTGCCGAACGCGGCGGCCGGCATTGCCGTCGGCACGAATCCGAAGTCGGCAAGCTTGGCCTTGATGCCGGGATCGGCGAGGCTCAACGCGATCTTTTGATTGAGATAGCCGACAATCTCGGCGGGCGTATCCTTCGGCGCCCCGAGGCCGAGCCAGCCGTCCACCTCGTAGCCCGGTACGGTTTCGCTGATCGCCGGCACGTCCGGCAGCATCGCCACGCGCGCGGCGCCGGTGACGCCCAAGGCGCGAAGCTCGCCGCCCTTGATGTAGCCGAGTGACGAGATGATCGGATCGAACATGACCTGCGCGCGGCCCGCCAGCAGATCGCTCTGCGCCTGCATCTCGCCGCGGCCGGGCACGTGCAGCATGTCGATGCCGGTCATCTGCTTGAACAGCTCTCCCGCCGTATGGGTCAGATTGCCGGTGCCGGTCGAGGTCATGTTGATCTTGCCGGGATTGGCTTTGGCATAGGCGATGAATTCGGCGACGGTCTTCGCCGGAAACGACGGCGTCACCTCCATGACGAACGGATTGCGGCCGATGCTCGCCACCGGCGCGATGTCGCGGAGGAAATTGAATTTCAGGTCGGTGTAGAGCGACGCGTTGATGAAATTCGGCGAGCCGATCAGCAACAGCGTGTAGCCGTCGGGCGGCGCGCGCACCACGGCCTCCGCGGCGATATTGCCGCCGGCGCCGGGCCGGTTCTCGACCAGAAAATTCTGCCCGATGCGCTCCGACAGCCATTGGCACAACAGCCGCGCGACCACGTCCGGCGCGCCGCCGGCATTGAAGCCGAGAATGAGCCGCACCGGCCGCGCCGGATAGGATTGGGCGAGCACTATCTGCCCGAGAGCGGGAAGCGCGGCAGCCGCAGCGAGCCCGAGAAATCCTCGACGCCGAAGCTTCATGGCTTCACTCCGCCTTGATGCCGGCGAACTTGATGACCTTCGCCCACTTCTCGGTTTCCGCCGCGTACAGTTTCCCGACTTCTGCGGGAGACAGCGGCAATGGCGAGCCGCCGAGATCGGCGAGCCGCGCCTGCGCGCCCTTATCGGCGAGCCAGGTGTTGATCTCCCCGTTGAGCTTATCGATGATCTCGGCCGGCGTGGCCTTGGGCGCGCCGATCCCGTCCACGGCCGTCGCCTCATAGCCCGGCACGAATTCGGCCACGGCCGGAACATCGGGCAGCGCGGCGGCGCGCGTCGCGCTGGTCACCCCGAGTGCCCGCACCTGATTGTTGCGGATATAGCCGATCGATAGGGGAATCGGGCTGAACGTCACCTGCACCTGTCCGGCGAGCAGGTCGTTCAGCACCAGCGCCGCGCCGCGATAAGGAACGTGAACGATATCGACGCCGGTCATGAATTTGAACAGTTCGCCGGCGACGTGCTGCACCGAACCGACGCCGCCTGAGCCGAAATTGACCTTGCCGGGATTGGCCTTCGCGTAGGCGATGAATTCCGGGATGGTTTTGACCGGCAGCGCCGGGTTCACCTCCATGACGAACGGAAAGCGATCAATGCTTGCGACCGGGCTGATATCGCGAAGGAAATTGAAGTTGAGATGGGCATAGAGCGTCGCATTGATGGCGTTCGCCGACGTCGTCCACAGCAGCGTGTAGCCGTCCGGCGCTGCGCGCACGACTTCCTCGGCGGCGATATTAGTGGCGGCGCCCGGCCTGTTGTCGACCAGGAACGACTGGCCGAGCCGTTGCGACAGCCATTGTCCGAGCAGCCGCGCGACGATGTCGATCGAGCCGCCGGCGGCAAAGCCATCCACCATGTGCACGGGCCGCGTCGGATAGTCGAGCGCGCAGGCCACGCGCGGCAAGAGCGGCGCCGACGCCGCAGCGACGGCCGCGCGCAGAAATCGTCTGCGGATGATTTTCATTGTGGCTTGATATTCGCGAATTTGACGACCTTCGCCCACTTCGCGGTTTCATCGGCAATGAACTTGGCGAAGTCGGCCGGCGTGCCGGTGAACACCGCGCAGCCGAGATCGGTAAAGCGCCGCTTCGTCGCCGGATCGGCCAGCGCGGCGTTGATCTCCTTGTTCAGCTTGTCGACGATCTCGGGTGGCGTGCCCTTGGGGGCTGCGATGCCGTACCAGCCGCTCGCCTGGAAGCCGGCTAGAAATTCGGCAATAGCCGGAACGTCGGGCAACAGCTCCTGGCGTTGAAGGGTGGTGACGCCGAGCGCCCGCAGCTTGCCGGACCGCACATAGCCGAGCGACGCC
The DNA here is from genome assembly GCA_035499475.1 of Xanthobacteraceae bacterium. Taxonomy (GTDB): domain Bacteria; phylum Pseudomonadota; class Alphaproteobacteria; order Rhizobiales; family Xanthobacteraceae; genus BOG-931. The sequence goes on from DATJYT010000125.1 coordinate 9,829, forward strand.
GGCATGACGCCGAACAGAAGTTGCACCTGACCGGCCAGCAGATCGGGCAACGCCAATGCTTCGCTGCGGTACGGCACATGGATCATGTCGACGCCGGCCATCATCTTGAACAGTTCGCCGGCGACGTGAAGCGGGCTGCCGGTGCCGCCCGAGGCCATGTTGATCTTGCCGGGATTGGCTTTGGCATAAGCGATGAACTCCGGAATCGTCTTCGCCGGCACCGACGGGTTGACCTCCATGATCAGCGGGATGGTGGCGATGCTGGCCACCGGCGCGGCGTCGCGGATAAAATTGAAGTTGAGGTTCGTATAGACTGACGCGTTGATGGCGTTGGACGACATCGCCAAAAGCAGCGTGTAGCCGTCGGGCGCCTCCTTCAGCGCGTACTCGGTGGCGATATTGCCGGCGGCGCCGGCGCGGTCGTCGACAACGAATGGCTGCCCGAGTTTCTCGGACAGCCATTGCGCGATCAGGCGGCCGATAATATCTGGCGAGCCGCCGGCGGCGACTTCAACAATAAGATGCGCGGGCCGGGTCGGATAGTCGACCGCGAAAGCAAGCCGCGGCAGCGTCGGCGCGACCGACGCCCCGATTGCCAGATGGAGAAATGTTCTGCGCTTCATGGCCGCTCTCCCTCGAACCTCGCCGTTCTCTCCGGCGGATCATTCCGCTTTGATATTGGCGAACTTGACCACCTTCGCCCACTTCTCGGTGTCCGCCGCGATGAGCTTGCCGAACGCCTCGCGCGAGGTCGGAAACGGCGGCGCGCCAAGCTCCACGAACCGTGCCTTGAAGGCCGGATCGGCGAGCGCTGCGTTGACCTCATCGTGCAGCTTGTCGAGGATTTCGACGGGTGTATTCGCCGGCGCGCCCAAGCCCTGCCAGCCGCTCGCCTCGTAGCCGGGGACGAATTCGGCGATCGCGGGAACGTCCGGCAGGACGTCGTAACGCGTCGCGGTGGTCACGCCGAGCGGCCTGAGCCTGCCGGCTCTGATATATTCGATCGAGGAGATCACCAGATCGAAGATGCACTGAAGCCGTCCGCTCAACAGATCGGGCAAGGCCGGCCCGGTGCCGTGATAGTGCACCGGCACCAGTTCGATGCCGGTCATCATCTCGAACAGCGCGCCATACATGTGCGGCCCGCTGCCGGGACCGCCGGTGCCCATATTGATCTTGCCGGGATTGGCCTTGGCATAGGCGATGAAGTCCGGAATGGTCTTGACCGGCACCGACGGATGAACCTCGAGCACCCCGCCGGTGCGCGTCGCGCTCGCGATCGGTGCGATGTCGCGGATGAAATTGAAGTTGAGATTTGGATAGACCGACGCGTTCCAGGCGTTGATGGTGGTGATGTTGAGGAGCGTGTAGCCGTCGGGGTTGGCCTTTGCCACCATCTCGGTGGCGATGTTCATCGCCGCGCCCGGCCGATTCTCGACCACGAATGGCTGACCGAGCCGATCGGTCAGCCATTGCGCTATCAGCCGCGCGATGATGTCGGCCGATCCGCTCGGCGCGAAGCCCACGACCATGCGCACCGGCCGCGATGGATAAGTATCCGCCCGCGCCAGCCGCGCGATCGCCGGCAGCGCGACCGCATTCGCCGCCAGCCTCAAAACTTTGCGCCGTGGCAGGTTCATGACCTCACTCTGCTTTGATGCCCGCGAATTTGATCACCTTGCCCCATTTCTCCGTTTCGGCGGCGATAAGTTTGCCGAAATCACCCGCCGAACCTGGAATCACGGCTCCGCCGAGTTCGGCGTAGCGCGCCCTTATTTTCGCGTCGGCAAGACCGGCGTTGATCGTTTTGTTGAGCCTTTCGACAATTGCGGCCGGCGTTTTCCTTGGCGCACCCAACCCCTGCCAGCCGCTCGCTTCATAACCTGCCACGAAATCGCCGATGGAAGGCACGTCAGGCAACTGTTCAAGGCGGCTCGCGGTCGTCACACCGAGCGCACGCAGCTTTCCGGCCTTGACCAGCTCGACCGCGACGGCGCCCGAGAACATCGCCTGCACGCGGCCGGCGACGAGATCGGTGAGCGCCGGCGCATCGCCGTGATAATGAACATAAACGATGTCGACGCCGGTCATCATCTTGAACAGTTCGCCGACAAGGTGAATGGCGGTGCCGTAACCGCCCGATGCGATATTGATCTTGCCCGGATTGGCCTTCGCATAGGCGATGAATTCCGGAACCGTTTTGGCTGGCACCGAGGGATGGATCACCAGGATGAAGGTCGTGCGGTCGACGCCGGCGACCGGCGCGATGTCGCGGATGAAGTCGAAGCTGAGTTTTTCGTAGGCGGTCGCCGCGGTCGCGTTGGCAGCGGTCACCCAGAGCAGCGTGTAGCCGTCTGCCTGCGCGGTCACGACCGAAGCGGCGGCGATGTTGGTGCCGGCCCCCGGCCTGTTCTCGACGATAAACGGCTGGCCGAGTTGTTGCGACAGCCATTCGGTCATCAGGCGCGAGAAGGTGTCGGCGGTGGTCCCGGCGGGAAAGCCGTTGATGACGCGGACCGGTCGCGACGGGTAATCCAACGCTGCGGCGGCCTTTGGCGACAACGGCGAGGCCGCCGCCGCAGCAGCAGCGGCGAATTGCAGAAAATCGCGCCGCCCAATTCCCATGCTTGCGCCCCTCCCGCTGCGCTTCACCGCAGCAGCTGGGAGTGACGCTACACCGCCACCGCGAAGCCGGAAAGCGACACGGTGTCCGCCCCCAGCGCCGCCGCAAGCAGCTGACGCTGCACGCCATTTCCTGCCACGTGAACACGCCGCCGACATTATGTATATGTGTGGGAGCACGGGGGCGGCTGGCGGATCGAAAAGATGGCGTCGCATCATCAACACGCGCACGAACGCGACCATGAACATGACCATCATCATGGCCACGCTCATCACGGCCACCATCACGCGCCCAGCACGTTCGGAATGGCGTTCGCCGTGGCAACGCTGCTCAATGTCGCGCTGGTTGCCGTGCAGGCGCTATACGGCGTGCTCGCCCATTCCATGGCGCTCTTGGCCGACGCCGGCCACAACGCCGGCGACGTGCTGACGCTGATCCTGGCCTGGGCCAGCAACGCAGTCTCGCAGAGAATTCCCACCGAGCGCTTCACCTACGGCTTCCGCTCGACCTCGATCCTGGCGGCCCTCATCAATGCCACCGTCCTCCTGATCGTCACTGGCGCGATCGCCTGGACGGCGATCGAGCGGCTGTTCGATCCGCAGCCGGTCACCGGCGGAACGGTGATGCTGGTCGCCGCCCTCGGCATCCTGGTCAACGGTGTCGCGGCCGCGTTGTTGGCGCGCGGACACACGCGCGACCTCAATCTCCACGGCGCGTTCCTGCACCTCGTCGCCGATGCTGCGGTCTCCGCGGGCGTCGTCGCCGCCGGCGCGGCGATTTTCCTGACCGGCTGGGTGTGGATCGACCCGGCAGTGAGCCTTGTCATTTCGGGCGTGATTGTTTGGAGCACGTGGGGACTGTTGCGCGACGCCGCGCGAATGTCGCTGCAAGGCGTGCCGCCACGGATCGACCCCGGCGCGGTGCGCGGCTACCTGCAAGCGCTGCCGGCGGTCGCCGACGTGCACGACTTACACATCTGGCCGATGAGCACGACCGAGACGGCGCTGACCTGCCACCTGGTTATGCCCGAAGGCTACCCCGAGGCCGACTTCCTCGAACTGGTCTATACCGATCTGCAGCACCGATTTGGCATCGGCCATCCGACGATCCAGATCGAACGCGGCGATCGGCCGTGCAAGCTCTCGCCGGCGCATATTGTTTGAATCTGAATAAGGGTGATGCAGCGGCGCGATGAACGAGCCCACGGTTCAATCCAAACACACGCCGCCGCTGTTCCACCACCGCCCCTTCCGGCTCCTCTTCACCACGCGCGCTGCCGCCAATACCGCGAACCAGATGCAAGCGGTCGCGGTCGGGTGGCTGATCTATGATCTGACCGGCAGCGCGCTCGCGCTGGGTCTCATCGGCCTCGTTCAGTTTCTGCCGCCGCTGGCGCTGACGCTATTTGCCGGACAAGTCGTCGATCATCACAGCCGGCGGCTCGTTCTGAATATCTGTTATGCCGTTGAAGGCTGCGTCTCGGTCGGATTGCTGTTGCTGGCGAGTTTCGCCGAGCACCCGGCGCATGCGATCTTCGCCCTGCTTTTCCTCAACGCCATCGCCCGCACCTTCGAGGCGCCGGCGCTGCAATCGCTGGTGCCATCGACGGTGCCGCGCCAAATATTGATGCAGGCGGTGTCCGCACATGCCTCCGCTGGAAAAATGTCACAGCTCGTCGGCCCGGCTTTGGGCGGCCTGCTGTACGGCTTCGGCGCCGGCGTGGATTTCGGTCTATGCGCGGCGCTGATTGCCGTCGCCGGAATTGCCAGCGTGCTTTTGCCGATCCCGCCCGCCCCGGCGGAACGGCCGAAGGTGACCTGGACCACGCTCGTCGCCGGCATCCGCTTCATCTGGAATCAACCGGCGGTGCTCGGCGCCATGTCGCTCGATCTTGCCGCCACGCTGTTCGGCGGCGTGGTCGCGTTGCTGCCGATCTTCGCCCGCGACATTTTGCAGATCAACGCATGGGGCTTCGGACTGCTGCGCGCCGCGCCGGCGACCGGCGGCCTTATCGTGGCGGCGCTGCTGTCGCGGCTGCCGGTAACACGCAAGAGCGGGCGCATCATGTTCAGCGCCGTCGCCGTCTACGGCGCCGCCACCATCGCGTTCGGCCTGTCCACCCATCCGGCGCTGTCGCTCGGCCTCCTTATGATTGTCGGCGCCGGCGACATGCTGAGCACGGTGATACGCCAGTCGCTCATTCAATTCGCCACGCCCGACGCCATGCGCGGGCGCGTCTTCGCCGTCAACAACCTGTTCGTCAACTGCTCGAGCCAGATCGGCATGTTCGAGTCCGGGGTTACGGCGGCGTGGTTCGGCGCGGTGGGCTCGGCCGTGCTCGGCGGCGCCGCGGTGCTCGGCATCGTCGTCATCTGGGCCTGGCGTTTCTCGACGCTGCGGCGCGTGGAGCGGGCTGATGAGCTTGCGCCCGGTTTGGCGAATTGATGCACGGACACGTCAAAAGACATGCCGCGACCGCCTTTTTCTCCCGGATGCAGCGCCGGACGCGACACACGCAGCCTAGTGTGAGATAGATATTGGCCTACGGAACCAATTTCCGTCCTTGGCATTGTAGGTCCGGCTGCCATGCGTGAAAGCGGGGGTTCAATGTCGCCAATCGGAGCTGAACTGGCCCAGCCCAAACCGGGCACGTGGCCGCGAGTCCAGCTTATGCCGTCCACTCCTGAAAGCATCGATCCGGCGCAACTCCCGCAGCTCCTGAACGTCCTGCCGGCGGCGATTTACACGACCGATACCGAGGGGCGGATCACCTACTTCAACGACGCCGCGGCGGCCATGTGGGGCTCGCGCCCCAAGCTCAATTCCGACCAGTGGTGCGGCTCGTGGCGGCTTTATTTTCCCGACGGAAGCCCGATGGCGCACGATCAGTGCCCCATGGCGGTGGCCCTGAGGGAGCGGCGGCCGAACGGCGGCCACGAAGCCATCGCCGAACGGCCCGACGGCACGCGGGTGCCGTTCATGGCGTTTCCGAGCCCACTTTACGATGCTGCCGGCAGGTTCGTCGGCGGCGTCAACATGCTGATCGACATGACCGAGCGCCGGCGCGCCGAGCAGGTGTCGCGGCGGCTGGCCTCGATCGTGGAATCCTGCGACGACGCCATCGTCAGCAAGGACCTCAACGGTATCATCGCCACCTGGAACAAGGGCGCGGAGCGACTATTCGGCTACTTGGCGGCGGAGGTCACCGGCAAGCCGATTACGATCCTCATTCCACCCGAACGCCACGACGAAGAAACGCAGATCCTCCGGCGCATCCGGAGCGGCGAGCGAATCGATCACTACGAAACGGTGCGCGTGCGCAAGGACGGCACTTCGGTTTCGGTTGCACTGACGGTCTCGCCGGTGACCGACGAGTATGGCCAGATCATCGGCGCCTCGAAAGTGGCGCGCGATATCACCGAGCAGAAGCGCAGAGAAGAGCAGATCGCGCTTCTTGCCCGCGAAGCGGATCACCGCACCAAGAATCTCCTGGCGCTGGCGCAAGCGACCGTTCATCTCACCAATGCGGAAACTCCCGACACGCTCAAAGAGGCGATCGAAGGCCGGCTTCGCGCGCTCGCCAACGCCCACGCTTTGTTGGCGCAATCGCGCTGGGCCGGCGCCGATCTGCGCAATCTGGTGTCGGCGGAACTGTCGCCCTATTGCCAGGACGACGAGCAGCGCGCCCGCATCGACGGCCCAAGCCTGATGCTGGAACAGGGCCCCGCTCAGGCGCTGGCATTGACGCTGCACGAGCTTGCTTCCAACGCCGCCAAATACGGCGCATTGTCGGTTCCGACCGGACGCATCGCGGTCGAGTGGCGGATGCCGTCCTTGTCGCGGTTGTCCATGCGCTGGACCGAAGGTGGCGGCCCGCCGGTCAAGGAGCCCGAGCATCGCGGCTTCGGCACTCGCGTGATGGAGCGCATGATCGTCAGCCAGCTCAACGGCGAATTGCGTTTCGATTGGCGCGAAAATGGCGTCGTCTGCGAAGTGACAATCGATATCTGACGGCTCAAGCCGTCTTGACGGTCTTGAGCCCGAGTTCGGTGATGGTTTCTTCACGCATGATGAATTTCTGAATCTTGCCGGTGACCGTCATCGGAAAAGCATCGACGAATTTGACGTAGCGCGGCACCTTATAGTGCGCGATCTGGCCGCGGCAGAACGCCCTAATGTCCTCCTCGCTCGCGCTCTCGCCGGGGCGAAGTTTGACCCAGGCGCAAATTTCTTCGCCGTAACGGTCGTCCGGCACGCCGATCACCTGCACGTCCTGGATCTTCGGATGCCGGTACAGGAACTCCTCGATCTCGCGCGGATAGACGTTCTCGCCGCCGCGGATCACCATATCCTTGATGCGGCCGACGATGTTGCAATAGCCTTCGGCGTCGATGGTGGCGAGGTCGCCGGTGTGCATCCAGCGCGCCGCGTCGATCGCTTCGCGGGTGCGCGCCTCGTCGTTCCAGTAGCCGAGCATCACCGAATAGCCGCGCGTGAGCAGTTCGCCCGGCGCGCCGCGCGGCACAATGCGGCCGTTGAGATCGACAATCTTCACTTCGAGGTGCGGCAGGATGCGGCCGACCGTGGACACCCGCCGCTCCAGCGGATCGTCGGTCGAGCTCTGAAAGCTCACCGGGCTCGTTTCGGTCATGCCGTAGGCAATGGTGATTTCCGAAAGGTGCATCTTGGCGACGGCGCGCTTCATCACCTCGATCGGGCACGGCGAGCCGGCCATGATGCCGGTGCGCAGCGAGGAGAGATCGAAACGATCGAACTCCGGATGATCAAGCTGAGCAATGAACATGGTCGGCACGCCATGGAGCGCGGTGCAGCGTTCCGCGGCGACCGTTTCGAGCGTCGTCAGCGGATCGAAGCCCTCGCCGGGAAACACCATGCAGGCGCCGTGGGTGAGCGCGGCGAGGTTGCCCAGCACCATGCCGAAGCAGTGATAAAGCGGCACGGGGATGCAGAGGCGATCCTCGGGCGTAAGCCGCATCGCCTCGCCGATGAAATAGCCGTTGTTGAGAATGTTGTGGTGCGACAACGTCGCGCCCTTCGGGAAGCCGGTCGTTCCCGACGTGAACTGGATATTGATCGGCTCGTCGAACTGAAACTGCGGCGCCAGTTCGGCGAGGCGCGCCGCACCGCCCTCGCCTTTCGCCATGATGTCGGCGAAGCGGAACGTGCCGGGATGCCAACCGCCGCCGAGGAGCACGACCGAGCGCAGCGCCGACAGCTTGGCCGCTTCAAGGCGCCCCGGCGCGGCCTGGCCGAGTTCCGGCGCCAGCTCGCGCAGCATGCCGACATAGTCCGAGGTCTTGAAGCGCTCGGCGAGGATCAGCGCTTTGCAGCCGACCTTGTTGAGTGCGTATTCGAGTTCGGCGGTGCGATAGGACGGATTGATATTGACCAGGATCAGCCCCGCCTTGGCGGTCGCGAATTGGGTGAGCACCCATTCGCTGTTGTTGGGCGACCAGATGCCGATACGGTCGCCGGGCTCGAGCCCGAGCGCGAGAAGGCCCGCGGCGAGCTTGTCGACTTCCGCGCGCAGCTCGCCGTAGCTCAGCCGTACTTTCTGATGGCGCACGACGAGCGCCGGGCGCGACTCCCATCGCTCGCAGGCCGCATCGAAGAAATTGCCGATCGTTTCACCGAGGAGCGTCTGGTGGCTCACTCCATTGACGTAGCTGAGCTCCGTCATCGCGTTTCCCCTGATTTTATTTTTGATTGTAGCCCGGATTGAGCGTCAGCGAAATCCGGGGAGGACATTGACACCGTAAGATTGTTCCCGGGCTACGCGCTGTCGCGCAGCCCCGCCTGAACCACTAGCGGATAAGTCACGGCGCGGAACTCCCGCATGCCCTCGATGTAACGCGGCCATGACAGCAGCACGCCGTCGAAGCCGAGCTTCGACAGCATGGCGAGCCCGTCGACCACCTGCTCCTTGGTGCCAATCAGCGGGAAGCCGCCCCAGCCGGAGATCATCATCTCCGACATGGCTTTGCGCCGCGCCTCGGGATAATCGCGCTGGTTGATCTCCGCGCCCATCGTATCGATGACGTTGCGCGCCGCGACCCAATCGCCCTTCTCGTGGACATAATAGTTGTAGAAGTCGTGCGCTTCCTTCTCGGTCTCGGCCTGGATCACGGTGGCGTTGGTCCACACCCGGACCTCGCGGCCGTACTCCTCCCGCGCCAGCCGGCGATAGGCGGCGACGTGCGCGGTGTTGACGGCAACGTCGTGGCTGCGCAGGTTGGTGAAGACGAGGTCGCAATATTTGCAGGCGAAGTGGCGGCCGCGCTCCGAGGAGCCCGCATTCATGATCGCCGGATAGGGATATTGTATCGGCTTCGGCTGCAGATAGCCGCCGTTGATCTTGTAGAAGCGGCCTTCATGGTCGAACTTCTCATCCTCGGTCCACAGCCTTTTGACGATGCCCAGCCATTCCTCGGCGCAAGCGTAGCGATCCTCATGCTCGAGGAGCTTGACGCCGAACATTTCCATTTCCGGAAAATTCCAGCCGTTGACGATGTTGAGCGTATAGCGGCCGTTCGAAATGTGATCGATCACGGTCGATTGCTTGGCCGACACGATCGGATGATTGAGCGCGACGTGCGAGGTCGAGACCACGCCCGAATGCCGCGTCGCGCTGGCAATGCCGGCCGCCCATGTATAAGTCTCGAAGCCCGGCCCTTGCGGGTCGGTCGCGCCGCCGAACCCGCGCCAGCGCGCCACCGGCACCAAAGCCTCGAAATCCATATCGTCGGCGAGTTGCGCCAGCATCACCGTGTTGGGCCAGGTGATTTCGAGCCGACCGTCGAGGTCGGACATCACGCAGCCGCTGTCGAGATTGGTCTGGAAGGTGCCGAGCTTGAGCTTGCGGCTGCCGAACGCCGGATTGACGACGCGCCGGTCTTTTTGCTGCGCCCTCTGCGTCATGGTGAAACGTCGAGCCGAAGCAACGCCGCCGCGACGGCGGCGATCCGCTAAAGCTTCGCACCCTCCTCGAACAGCTCGACCTTGGTGCCGTCCGGATCGGCGACGTAGATGGTGAGCCCGTAGATGCCGTCGTGAAGCTCGTTGAAGAACTTGACGTTCGCCTTTTTCAGCCGCTCGGCGATGCCGCGCACGTCGGTAACGCGGAACGCCATGTGATCGATCTGCGCCGGCTTTTCCGGACCGCCGCTGGTCAAGGCGAGGCCCTGCTTGAACGGAACGAAGGCCCGGCCGTCGGCAAGCGGCGCCGCCTGGCGCGGCGTGAATTGGAGCAAGTCGACGTAAAAGTGTCTCGAAGCGTCGATGTCGCGCACCTGCAGCAGCATATGCGCGAAGTCGAGAATCTGCGCCGCCATGACGTTTCTCCCTTCTATCGAAGCATCGCACGAGCGCTGCCCGCTTGTCATCTCGCGGAACCCGCACAGTTTCCGCACGTTCCCCAAGAACGGCGGACCGCGTCAGACGGACGCTGGTTCTACATACCCCGAAAAGGAAAGACCGGACCCATGGGACTGTTCACCAAAGACATCAAAACCATGAACGACCTGTTCGTGCACACCCTGCAGGACATCTACTACGCCGAGAAGCAGATCGTGAAGGCGCTGCCGGAGATGATCGAGAAGGCCAAAGATCCGCAGCTCAAGCAGGGTTTCCAGACCCATTTGCACGAAACCGAAAATCACGTGAGACGGCTGGAGCAGGTGTTCCAGCTCACCGGCCAGAAGGCCACGGGCGTGGACTGCCCGGCGATTGACGGCATCATCGAGGAAGCCAACGACGTCACCGGCGAGGTCGAGCAGCAATCCGTCCTCGACGCCGCTTTGATCGCCGCCGCCCAGGCAGTCGAGCACTATGAGATGACCCGCTACGGCACGCTCATCGCCTGGGCCAAGCAGCTCGGCCGCAGCGACGCCGCGTCGCTCTTGCAGCAGACCCTCGACGAGGAGAAGGCAACCGACAAGAAGCTGACGTCGATGGCCGAAGCTCACGTGAACCGCAAGGCCGCTTAGAGGCAACAGCGACCGCGGGGGCACCTCGCGTCCAGAGCGAGCGCGGGGTGCCCATTTTTTTATTTGCCGCGCTGACTTGTCGACAACGAAGCGCAAGCCCGCGCGGTCGAAACCGGCGCGGGCCTGCTGACGTGGAGTCCTCGTAAACCGATCAAGCCGGAATGACTGCCACGATCGCGAGCGAGTTGGGGTCGATGATCAGAAGCTGATCGCCGACCACGATGTAATCGAAGCCGCGGTATTCCGGAACGATCTCCACGACGTCTTCCGGCAGTACCGTGACGTGGACGCTGCGTGGCACCACGGTGCCGACCGATATGGAGAAGTTCACATTGTTCACCCGCGCTACGTTGCTGTGGCCGATGATGCCCCGGATTTTCGTGCGCTGTTCCTGCGTCAGCTGAACCGAGGCGCCCCGAGAGGAGCCGCCCTTCTGATCGGCGTGCTCGTTGACGGTCGCGTTCGGCTTACCGTTTTCTTGCGCGCCCCGTTGCGGGGTTGTGCTGTTGGACAAGGCACCCTCGCCCATATGCTCATTGCGCTCTTTGTCTTGAGCGTTGCGATCCTTGTCCTGGGCGGCGCGATTATCCTGGCCCATATGCTGTTCGCTCTGGCCGGTCTTGGCGCCCTGGCGCTCGGTCGGGCCCTTCGGCATCTCCGTCTGGGCGCTTCCGCCGGTCTTCACGGCGGCGCCCGGCTTTTGCGCGTGAGGTGCGGACGCACCACCCGGCTTCATGCCGTGCGATTCACCGCCCTGCATTTCGCTCTTGCCGGGCTGGCCTTCGCCGCCGGCGTTTTGCGCCACAGCAAATGTGGTGCATGCGACCACCGCCGTCGCAGCGGCCGTGACCAGTAAGCTCTTCCTCATGTGTCGTCTCCTGTTGTCCCTC
>DATJYT010000126.1:0-8301 GCA_035499475.1 Xanthobacteraceae bacterium
CAACGAGCCCGGCAATGTACTTTTCCCCGGCGAGTTTGCTCGCCGAGCTTCCAGCGTGCGCAAGTTGGGAGTCGGGGTTGAGGTTCTCGACACATCGGCCATACGCAAGCTCGGCATGGGCGCGCTGCTCGGCGTCGCGCAAGGCTCGGTGCATGAGCCCAAGGTCGTGGTTATGCGCTGGAACGGCGGCAAGCGTGGTGCAGAGCCGGTGGCGTTTGTCGGCAAGGGCGTGTGCTTCGACTCGGGAGGCATTTCCATCAAGCCGGCGCAGGGAATGGAGGACATGAAAGGCGACATGGCGGGCGCGGCCTGCGTCGTCGGCCTCATGCACGCGCTTGCCGCCCGCAAGGCCAAGGTCAACGTCGTCGGCGCCATCGGACTGGTCGAGAACATGCCCGACGGCAAGGCGCAGCGCCCCGGCGACATCGTGACAACCATGTCTGGGCAGACGATCGAGATCATCAACACCGATGCCGAAGGCCGCCTCGTGCTCGCCGACGTGCTGCACTACGTCAACAAGCGCTTCAAGCCGCGCTTCATGATCAATCTGGCGACGCTGACCGGCGCCATCATCGTCGCGCTCGGCCAGGAATATGCCGGCATGTTCGCCAACGACGACAAGCTCGTCGAGCGCTTGACCAAATGCGGCGAGGAGACCGGCGAGCGAGTGTGGCGCATGCCGCTCGGGCCCGAATACGACAAGATGATCGATTCCAAATTCGCCGACATGAAGAACACCGGCGGCCGCTGGGCCGGCTCGATCACCGCCGCGCAACTGCTGCAACGCTTCGTCGACAAGACGCCGTGGGCGCATCTCGACATCGCCGGCACCGCGCTCGGCTCGCCGCAGACCGATATCAACAAAAGCTGGAGCTCCGGCTGGGGCGTCCGGCTGCTCGACCGGCTGGTCGAGGATTACTACGAGCGATGATCGCGGCACTGTCGCGGTGGCGGCAGCTCGACGCGCGGACGTTCCGATGACCGAAATCCTTTTCTATCACCTCAAGGGTCAAACGCTGGAACAGGTCTTGCCGGCGCTGCTCCAGAAATCCCTCGAGCGCGGCTGGCGCGTCGTCGTGCAAGCGGCATCGGAAGAGCGCCTCGATGTGCTCGATGCGCACCTTTGGACGTGGCGGGACGACAGTTTCCTGCCGCACGGCGTCTGGCGTGACAGCGAGGCGTCCGCGCAGCCGGTCCTGCTGACCGTGAACGAGGAAAATCCCAACGGCGCCGCCGTGCGCTTCCTCGTCGAAGGCGCGCCGATGCCCGGCGACGCGTCCTCCTATGAACGCGTCGTTCTGGTCTTCAACGGCGAGGATCCGGAGGCCGTCGAGGCGGCGCGGACACGCTGGAGCGATGCCAAATCGGCGGGTTTTGAGGTGACTTATTGGCAGTCCGACGAGCGCGGCCGCTGGCAGCGCAGGGCCTGACGCAACCCACCTAAGCCAATAACGCAGTGCTTGGCCCTACGAAGCTGATTTGAAAGGGATATTCGATCTTCCCCAAATGCGCTTTTGGGTCGCTTGAATGCCGGCTTTTTCGGGGCGATATTCTTTGCTCCGGCGTAAGTTTGAGTGCTATAGTTGCTTTATGAATAAGCGTTCAGTGAAAAAGAGTAGCCGCCCCGCGAAGGCAAGACGGAGTGCGGCGGTTCGGAAGGCTGCGGTGCGCAAATCGCCACCGCGCCGTGTGGCACGCAAGGCGGAGCCGGCTACCACAACCAACGTCGCCACCGTGAGCGTTGCGCAGGTCGTGGCGCGCGCGCCGACGTTTCGCACCCACAAATATCGCGTCGGCCAGACCGTGTTCTACACTTCGAGCCCGATCAGCCGTCCCGGTGCGAGTGGAAGCTACGAGGTTGTGCGGCTGCTGCCGTCCGACGGCGACGATTACCAGTATCGCATCAAGAATCCCGGTGAGGCGTTCGAGCGCGTCGCCAAGGAAAGCCAGCTCGAACTCGAGCCCTGATTGATTGCCGTCGCGTGACGTCTTGCGATCGCTGTGGCGTATGGGTCGAGAACTGGAGTCCCCAGTGTCGCTGGGCCATACTTTTGCTCCACTCGCGGTGATGTCCTGCTTCATCGGTGGGATGGCTTGATGGTGGCGGTCGATTCCGAGATCGGGACCTCGGCGGCGCGGCTATGGATCGCAGCCGGCGCTGCGGCTTTGCTTGCCGCCGGCGGCCTATGGGCGTTCACGCGCCCGCGCGTGAATGATGCACGCACCGTCATACGTTCAGGCCTGATCGTTGTCAGCGCGATGCTCGGTACCGCGTTGATGTGGTCTTTCTTCGATCGCGGCGCGGCGCGCGATCATGATGCCGAGCGCCGCGCTCTCGAAATGCGCGCCGAGCAGCTCTCCGCGCATGCGCTGGCGTCGGGCTCGCCGCTGGCATGCCTTGACGGCTTGGCCGGCGAGAGCGTCGAAGCGGCCTGCGAAAAGGCGCTGTTTGCTTCGCCCGAAAGCGTAGCGGCCGCCGTATCCTACGCGGCGGCGCGGATGACGCTGCTCGCCGACGTCGTCGACTATACCAAACACGGCGGCTCCGACATCGATGGCGTGTTGCTGCCGCTGCGTCGCTCGCTCGAAACCGACCGCTTCGGGTTCATTGCGCACGCGCTTGCGGCGCGGGACGGCTGCACCAGCCAAAACTGCAAGGCTCTCGCGCTCCTGCGCGACCCGAGCCGCGTGCGGGCGAATCTCAGCGCCGCAACGCTCGATCGCTATATCGATCACTACGTGACCGCTTGGGCGCAGCCCGGCGAAACGCCGGTAGCGGCCAACGACACCCATGCTGAGCCGGCCGCGGCCGGGCAGCCGGGTCAGCCCGGCCAACGCAAGGTCGTGGTCAATATCGACTTCCCGACCGCGGCTTCGATCCCGCCGGTCAGCATCATGAATCCCGAGCCGGCAACAAAGCCGCCGCCGGCCGGCGCCAACGCGAACGGTGCGGCTGCCGGAAAGCGGGGCCGCAAGCAAGCCGCCGGTCAGCCGGCCGATCTCCCGCCGCAAGAGCCGGTCTATCTGCCGGGCGCGGCCGCCACGGCGCCGCCGGCATCACCTGCTCCCGAGACCACGGCAACAGCGGCACCCACACAATCCGCCGCGCCGGCCGCGAGCGCCGCCTCCGCTCCCTCGGCGCCGGTGCAACTCAATCCGTTCGCTCCCCAGCACTGAATCATGCGCGCAGATTTTTGGCGCGTCGAACGTGCCTCTGCCTGGGTTTCGTCGCAGGTTTGGCCTGTCGTTCTATAAGCTCAACCTCGATCTCGCGCTGACGATTCGCCTCGTCGCACAACCACTCGCGAAAAGCTATGAGAGCTCGATCGTCGGCGCGGTTGGGTCTGTATTCCAGATACCAGGCCTCGCGCTTTGTCGCGACGATAGGGAACGGCGCGACCAGCCGCCCACTCGACAGCGCGTCGGTGATGTAGAGGGTTTGCGCGGCCGCAACTCCAACGCCGGCAAGCACGGCTTGCATCGCCATGGCATTGTTGTCGAAAAATATTTCGGCTGCCGGCCGGGGAGGCGTGCGCAACCCCGCCGCCTCGAACCAGCAGGGCCAATCACCCGACAAGTGAGGCACGATGATCAAAGGCACGTTGCCAAGATCGGAGGGCTGTCGCAGGCCGGCTGCCAACGCCGGGGTGCAGACTGGCACCAACGTGCTTGGGAACAGCTCCTCAGCCGTGTAGCCGGACCAGGCACCGACATCGCGGCGTATGGTACAGGTCCAGTCGTCGCGTATCGGGCGCGTGGCGCCGCCCGTAGCCATGCGCACTTCCACCTCGGGATGAGTTCGGTAGAAGCCGGCCAAGCGCGGGATCAGCCAGTTCATCGCCAGGGTTGGTCCGACCCCGACAGTCAACACCAAGCCTCCGCGCATTGACGCAACTTGCTCGACGATGCGCGCAACCGAATCGAGAGAATCGGTAAGCCCCGAGAGAAGCGCGCGTCCCTGGGCCGTGAGTTCAAGCGCATTCGCGTGCCGCCTGAACAACGGGAAGCCGAAACGCTGCTCCAACAAACGCACCATCCGGCTGACCGCGGCCTGCGTGACGTTCAGCTCATTTGCGGCGGCCGTGAAGCTGCCGTTACGCCCGGCGGCCTCGAACGCGCGCAATCCGTTGAGGGACGGCAGTTGCCGGGCCATGCTCCGAGCCCAATCTTTCCTTGGGGTGAGGGTGATCTAATTACGTTTGCGTTGCAAGCAGTAATGGCGGCATTCCTGGACATGTTAAACGCATCCAGCATGGGATCGGCTGTCCCGTGGCTTAGGAATCCGCAGGCTGAATGCTGAGGAATGGCGCGCCATCGCGCGGGCGACAGTCGATGTGAACATCTCGGAGCCCTTCATCCGCCGACCGGTGGCAACCGTGCTGCTTATGAGCGCGGTGGCGCTTTTTGGTATTGCGGCGTTTCGGCTGTTGCCGGTGGCGCCGCTGCCGCAGGTCGATTTCCCTACCGTGCAGGTGACGGCGACGTTGCCGGGAGCTGGCGCCGAGACCATGGCCTCATCGGTCGCGACGCCGCTCGAACGCCAGCTCGGCCAGATTGCCGGGGTCACGCAAATGACCTCCTTCAGCAGCCTCGGCGCGACATCAATCACGGTTCAATTCGACCTGAATCGCAACATCGACCTGGCGGCGCAGGACGTTCAGGCGGCCATCACGGCTGCAAGCAAGACCCTGCCGCCGTCCATGACCACGCCGCCCACCTATAAAAAGCTCAATCCGGCGGACGCGCCGATCTTGATCCTTGCGGCGCACGCGCAAACGATGCCGCTCACGCTCGTCGATGAATACGCCGACAGCTATCTCGCCCAGCAAATCTCCCAGGTTTCCGGGGTGGCGCAAGTTTCGCTCGGCGGCGAGCAGAGGCCCTCGATCCGGGTCGAAGTCGATCCCGCCAAGCTCGCGGCGCGCGGCTTGACGCTCGAAGACATCCGCGCCGCACTGACAACGGCCACGACCGACGCCCCCAAGGGCTCGCTCACGACGGCAAGAACCAGCTTCACCATCGAGGCCAACGACCAGATTATCGGCGCCGAGCCGTTCAACGACGTGATTGTTTCCTATCGCAACGGCGCGCCGGTGCGGGTGCGCGACATCGGCTATGCGATCGACGGCCCGGCGGACCGCTTTTCCGCCGCCTATTTCAACAACGAGCCCGCCATCCTGCTTTCGGTCTACAAGCAACCCGGAGCGAACGTCATCGACACCGTCGAGCGCGTCAAAGAGATATTGCCGAAAGTCGCCACGGTCATTCCACCTGCGGTCAAGATCGATACGGTCCTTGATCGCACGACGACCATTCGCGCCTCGGTCGCCGATGTCGAGCGAACGCTCATCCTTACAGTCGCTCTCGTCGTGCTCGTCGTCCTGATTTTCCTGCGTGACACCTGGGCGACACTGGTGCCGGCCTTCACTATCGCGCTGTCGCTGCTCGGCGCTTTTGCGGCAATGGATGCGTTCGGTTTCAGCCTCGACAATTTGTCCCTGATGGCGCTGACGATTGCCGTCGGCTTTGTTGTGGATGACGCGATCGTCGAGGTGGAGAATGTCTATCGTCACATCGAGAATGGATCGGCGCCGTTTCAAGCCGCCCTTGTCGGCTCGGCGGAAATCCGGTTCACGGTCCTTTCGATCAGCGCGTCGCTGATCGCGGTTTTCATCCCGCTGCTCTTGATGGGAGGCATCGTCGGCCGATTATTCAGGGAGTTCGCGGTGACCGTGACGGCGGCCGTCGCGGTCTCTGCATTTGTATCGCTGTCGCTCGCTCCAATGCTATGCGCCCGCTTTTTACGCGCCAAGCCGCAACGCCGCTCGCTGTATCTTTTCATCGAAGCGGGCTTCGACGCCATGACGGCGTTCTATCGACGTACGCTCGATACGGCGCTGCGGCACCAGGGCGTTACCCTCGGCGTCTTCTTCGCCACCCTGTTGCTGACGATCGCGCTTGCCGTCGAAATTCCCAAAGGGTTCTTTCCCATTCAAGACACGGGGATGGTGGGAGGACTTGCCGAGGCGGCGCAGGAAGTTTCGCCCGCCGAAATGATGGCGCTGCAACGCGAGTTGGGCGATGTCCTGCTGCGTGATCCTGCTGTCGCCGGCTTTGCATCGCAGACTGGGAGCACCGGTGGAAACGGCAACGCCCAGACAGCAAATACTGCCCGTTTTTTCATCGCGCTGACGCCGCGCGATCAACGCTCTCTCGCAGCTAGCGAAATTATCAACCGGCTAAGGCCGCAACTCGCAAAGGTCGTGGGCGCGAACCTGTTTCTTCAAGCCACTCAGGACATCACCGTGGGAGGGCGATCCTCCCGCGCAAGCTTTCAATATACGCTTGAGGACTCGAACGTTTCAGAATTGATCGAGTGGTCGGAGCGGTTGCTCGCGAAACTGCGTACCATACCCGAGCTGAGGGATGTTTCGACGGACCTGCTGGCCAGCGCGCCGCGGTTGCGGGTGACGATCAATCGAGACCAGGCTGCACGGTTCGGCATCACGCCGCAGGCCATAGACGACACGCTCAATGATGCTTACGGCCAACGGCAAATCACCCAGTATTTCACGCAGCTCAATACATATCCGGTCATACTGGAGGTGGCGCCTCGATTGCAGGAGGTTTTCGATTCGCTCGACCGCATCTACGTGAAATCGCCGTTGACCGGCCAAGCGGTGCCGCTCTCGGTGCTGACGACCATCGACAGCGGCCGGATCGGTCCGCTTTCCGTGACCCATCAGGGACAATTCCCGGCGATTACGTTGTCGTTCAATCTCGCTCCAGGTGTCGCTCTTGGGCAAGCCGTCGATGCCATTGACGTTGCCGCGCGCGAGATCGGATTGCCCGATACGGTTAGCGGTACGTTCCAGGGCAATGCGCAGGCTTTCCAGACGTCACTAGCCGACGAGCCGATACTGATCGCCGCGGCACTCGTTGCCGTCTACATCATCCTCGGCATGCTCTACGAAAGCTACATTCACCCCCTCACCATATTGTCGACGCTGCCGTCGGCGGGGGTCGGCGCTCTTCTGGCGCTTCGCGTCGGGCATATGGACCTTTCCGTCATCGGAATGATCGCCATCATCCTGCTCATCGGGATCGTCAAGAAAAACGGCATCATATTGGTGGACTTCGCTATTGCCGCGGAGCGCGACGGCCGCATGGCGCCCGAAGCGGCGATCCGGCAGGCGTGCCTGCACCGCTTCCGGCCGATCATGATGACAACGGCTGCCGCAATGATGGCGGGTCTGCCGCTCGCGCTCGGCCACGGCACCGGATCGGAACTTCGGCAGCCACTCGGGTATGCCATGGTCGGCGGATTGGCCTTCAGCCAGCTTCTGACCCTCTACACCACGCCGGTCGTCTATCTGTATCTCAACCGCCTTCAAGGGAGGCTGAGCAAGCGCAGCTCTGGCGCCAGCGCCGAGGCGAAGGCGTAGCTGGGAAGCCTGCGCGGGCTCCGTGCTGCACCGCGTCCGCAGAACGCTATAAGATTGGCCCATGCCCACATCCGTCCTGATCGCCAACCGCGGCGAGATCGCCTGCCGCATCGCCCGAACGGCGAAACGGCTCGGCCTGCGCACGATCGCGGTCTATTCGGCGGCGGATGCGGACGCTTTGCATGTGCGGATGTGCGACGAAGCCTATTTTATCGGGCCCGCCGAACCGCGCCAAAGCTACCTCTCGATCGAGCGGCTGATCGAGGCCGCAACAAAAGCCAAAGCCGGTTCCATCCATCCCGGCTACGGCTTCCTGTCCGAGAACGCGGACTTCGCCGAGGCTTGCACGAAAGCGGGAATAGTTTTTGTCGGACCGCCCGCCGCAGCGATCCGCGCCATGGGGCTCAAGGATCACGCCAAGGCGCTGATGGAGAAGGCCGGGGTCCCGGTCGTGCCCGGCTATCGCGGCGAGCGGCAGGACGCCAAGTTCCTGAAAGAGAAGGCCTACCAGATTGGCTATCCGGTGCTGATCAAGCCGGTGGCGGGCGGCGGCGGGCGCGGGCTGCGCCGCGTCGACAAGCACGCCGAGTTCGAAGCCGCGCTCGAAGGTGCCATCCGCGAAAGCGAAGCCGCGTTCGGACTTGGCCGCGTGCTGATCGAGAAATACATCGCGACGCCGCGCCACATCGAGATGCAGATTTTCGCCGACTCCCACGGCAATGTCATTCACCTCGGCGAGCGCGACTGCACGCTGCAACGCCGCCATCAGAAAGTCATCGAGGAGGCGCCGGCGCCCGGCATGACGGCGGACCTGCGCGCGCAGATGGGCGCTGCCGCGGTGGAGGCGGCGCGCGCC
>DATJYT010000127.1:0-6189 GCA_035499475.1 Xanthobacteraceae bacterium
CCGCCGACCCAACGGTAATTCGCCATTTGACCTTACCCCAGTCTGTGCCAAGCGCCGCCGCGATAAGCCTCAGTTGCCCTTCGTTATGTCGTATCCGGCAGAGAGCCGAGTACTGGATGCCGATGATCGTCTCGGTCGCAATTATCCTTTGCGGAATCTCTATTCACAAGCCCTCAACGAGGTTTGTTTGGTGCGGGCTTCTCATTGTTGCGATCGCTTGGCCGTTGCGCGCGACGGACGGTCAGGTCGTGATGATCACGCGGCTAGTACCAGGCTACCAGGTCAGCGCGCGACCGTGCTGCAATTGCCCGCCGCGGCCCAATCATCGGCCGACGAAGACGCCCGCGAGCGAGCGCCCGCAATGATCGACACTTGAATTGGACGGCGATCCGGTCGCGGCTCCAAATTTGGCGCGCGTGTCGCTTTGGCATTAAACGCTTGCTGCAGCAGGGCCCCATCGAGCGAGCGACGCACTTCGATGCCCCCGCGCGAAACACCGTGCGCGGGGGTAAATGAGAACCCGTGGCGGCCGCTGCCAAGGCCGACGCGTTCGAGGTCTTCGCGATAGCGATTGGCGAGCACCTGACCGATCAGTCGGCCTTCGGCGAAGATGTCGAGACAGACCGGCGCTTCGAGATGAACCTGATCCTGCGCCCAGCCGGTAATGCTGTCGGCGCTGATGAGGTCGACAAAGCCGCGCAGCGCACCTGCGCGCGCCGCATCGGCCGAGCGCAGAAGTCCTGCACGCGCCACGACGCGCCGACGCACGGCCTCGACTCCATAACCCTCCTCCAGGCGAGGCGCGCAATAATGCGCTCCAGCGCGCGCTGCTTCGTCCGGATACAAAGCGCGATATTCGCGCGCATTGTGGAACATGCCGCGGCTGTCATCGTCGATGAAGGTCTCGGACGGTGCGCCCTCGGCGAGGATCACATCGTGGCTTTCGAGCTCGACGTGGAAGTACTCGACGCTCTCGACGCGCTCGGCCTGCACGATGGAGACGCCGTTGACCAGGTCCTTGGCCTCGATCAAAAGCCCGCCTTCATCCTCGAAATACATGGCGTGATGCGGCGAGATCCAAAGATCGCGCATGGGCACGCCATCGTTCAGTGCGCCGGCGCTGATGCAGACCGGCAGGATATCCTTGCGGCCGGCGACAAAGCGGCCGCCATAGCTGCGCTTGCCAATCCATTTGATCGGGTGCAACCGGCCCGACGCCGTCTTCACCGTGTCGCCGATCCTGAGGCTCTCGACCGGCGTCTCGCCACGCGCGGTAGCGATCAGCGTTCCCCTGCAATAGCAGGGTGGATTTTCCGTCAGCGTCATCGACGCCAGTCCGGTCGCGCTATCGAAACCCGCCTGGTAACCCGAGAACGTGCCTGCAAAAGTCACGTCCGTGAACAATGTCGAGCCTGCATCCGTCGTGATGTCGATGCTGTGGTCGCCGAAGCTCACGGATTCGATGCTTTGCCCCGGCAGTTCGATTGAGTCGCCGGCGCCGAAATTTGTCACCGCCGCGTCGATCGTCGGACCAGGATCGGTGAAGGCAAACGTGCCATCGCCGGAGAATTCCAGCACCGAGGCGCTGTTCGGCGTGCCTGACAACTCGACCAGGCCGCCGTCCGCCGCGATGAAGGTCTCGCCGGGATCGGTGCTGCCCTGATCGATGAACTCGGCGCCGGCTCCCTTCGCCTCGTACTCACCGCCCTGGCCGGTAATATTCCCGACAGTCACCGTCACCGGCCCGCCGGCGTCGGCGGCATCCGCTTCCAGGAGCGTCACGTCGGCACTGCCGGAGACGACGTCGATGGTGAGCGTCTCGGCCGCGACCAGCAATGTCGCGTTGTCAGCAAGTGTGATGCCCGGAAGTTGAAGCCCGCTGACGTCATCGACAGAGACAGCTGGGCCGCCGGTGATGGTCACGGCGTCGCCGCTCGCCACCGCGCCGAGACTCCAGTTATCGGGATTGCTCCAGAGATAATCGCCCTCGAAACTTCCCGAAGCTGTCGCGACATTCGCTTCAAATGCCGTCACCGGCGGGGCCGTGCCGATGAAATAGTCGAAGCTGAAGCCTGAGTCCGGGCTACTGGTAACGAGAGTGAAGTTGACTGCCACCTCCAATCCTGGAGCACCCGCGAGAGCGCCGAGATCGAGCACGTCGTCGGTAAAGAAGGCCTGCGCCAAAGCCAGCGAGGTGAAACCCTGATCAAATAGCTGCCCGCCTCCGGCATCGATTTCGAGTTCAATCGAGTCGAAGCCACTGCCCGAGGTCTGCTCATCGAGTAGCCCGATGTCGAGGTCGCCTTGAAGCTGGGAAGTGTCAAGAAGCCAGGACGACGAACTCTTGTAGGTGACCGTCCCGCTCGCGTTCGGCGAGTAGGCACCACCCTGGGTCGCCGCACCGAAGATGAAGGCCGCGGGCAGCCCCAGAACGGCTTCGACATTGGCATGGCTTGCCAAGGCATCGTTCACAGTCTCGGCTGAGGGCAGTTCGGTCGCGAAGCTGTAGGCGGAATCGTGGCTCCCAGCGTCAAAGCTGAAGACGGCCCCGGCATCGGCCAGGGTCTTAGCTGTCGCCGTGCCGCCGGCCGGCGCCACGGCGTTCGCCTGCGCAGAGATAACCGCCCCGGCGCCACCGGTAGACGATGCCGCCATCGCGTATCCGGTCGACCCCTGCGCCAAAGCATCCGACTCGGCCTGCTGACCGTTCGCGGTGTTAGATGAAGCGTTCGCGTTGGCCGAGCCAACGATGGAGCCGGCGCCGCCATACGCGTTTGCGTGCGCAGTTGCAGTGTTGGATTGCCCGAGGCCCTTTGAGGTCGCAAAAGCTTTGGTATAGGCGCTGCCACCGGGCGCGCCGTAACCACCCGCGATTGAGCCGCCCTGACCCCCGTGGGCATAGCCGAGAGCGGTAACGCCGAATGCCCCGGTAACATCTACCCCAACCGAAGCTGCACCGCCGCCGCCGGCAATTCCGGAGCTTCCGCCCCCGCCGCCAGCTCCGCCGCGGGCGACAGCCCGGCCGCTAAGCGAACTCGCGGCAATCGGGTTTGCCGTCACATCATCGAATGTGAAACTCGATGTGGCTGCTCCGCCAGCGCCCGCTATCGCCCCGTCGCTGTTACCGCCGGCGCCGCCGACCGCGACCTGATTTAATTGCAGATAGCCGCCGGTCGTCCGCCCGGTGACTGCATTCGTCAGCGTGCTCGCGGCTCCAGCTCCACCATCCGCACCGCCGGTGCCGCCGCCGCCGCTACCGCCGCGTTGATAGGCTGCGGCACGCGCGGAAAAGCCCGAGGCGTAGGAGTGCGCCGCGCTCGCGGTGCCGCCGGCACCACCATGCTTGCCGCTGCCATAGCCGCGCCCCCCCGTCCCGCCAGAGGCATCCGCATAGGTCTTGACGATGCTCGATCCGGTAAGAGCGATCGAGGACTGCCCCGTGCCGCCGGTCCCACCGTTGCCCGCGCCACCGGAATAGACCGAACCGCCGTTGCCGCCATAGGCGGAGCTGACGCCCTTGATGAAGCTTGCCGCCACCGGGTTCACGGCGTCGTCGAAGACGAGACTCGCGCTCGCAGTGCCTCCCCCGCCCGCGTCAGCGCCATAGCTGGATCCACCCGACCCGCCGGTCGCACCCTGAATGAGCTCCAGATATCCGCCGCTTGTCCGCCCGCTGACCGCATTGGTCAGGTCGCTGTTGCCGCCCGATCCGCCGGCCACGCCGTTGTGGCCTTTGCCGCCGGCGCCGCCGGTCTGCTGCACAGTGGCCACCGCCGAAAAGCCGGACGCATAGGCGCTCGATCCGCTGGCCGCGCCGCCGGCGCCGCCGGAATTCCCAAGTCCATAACCGTTGCCGCCGCTTCCCCCAGTCTCGTCGGACCGCGCGTAAGTGCGGCCGCTGACGGCACCCAAGGCAATCGCCACCGCGTGCGCACCAGTTGCGGCGCCTCCCGCCCCACCACCATTTCCAGGGCCGCCGGCTCCGCCGGTTGCACTGGCGAAAGCACCGGCTGCATCGCCGAAACTATCAATAACCGTCGTCGGCGCGCCGATAACCGTGACCGATGCAGAGGCCTCTCCACCCATGGCTCCATTGGCGTAGCCAAGTTCGCCCGCACCGCCAGCCCCGCCGGTGGCCGTGCTCTTCCCATAGAGGGATTTTGCGGCAACGGGATTGATTGTGTCGTTGAATGAGAGGCTGGAGGTCGCGTTACCGCCGGCACCCGCGACACCGCCGCGGAAACCGTCACCGCCGGCGCCGCCGGTCGCGGTCTGCTTCAATCCCAGTTCGCCACCGCTCGTTCGCCCGCTCACGGCGTTGAAGAGCGAACTGTCAGCGCCGCGGGCAGCCGACGCATATTCAATTCCGGCGCCACCGGCGCCGCCGGTCTGATAGACCCCGACGACTACATCGACGCCGGCTCCGTATGCCTTAACGCTCGCTGCTCCGCCGGCGCCGCCGCCCGAGTATTTGCCAATCCCAGCCCCGCCGGCTCCGCCCGTAGCATAGGCATGAACGTTGGTATTACCCGTGTTATTGACCGCCGATACGTATTCAACGGTAGCGCCCCCATTGCCGCCATTGGCGCCGCGACCGGGCGAACTGTAGTACGAACCAGCATCGCCCCCCTTGCCACCGACGACTGCCTGATAGGTGTAAAGCCCGTTCGTGCTGTTATATGTCCCCTTGGTGTAATTGTAGACATAGCCGCCATCGCCACCGGCGCCGGCGCTGCCGCCGACCGCCGCATAGCCGCCGGCTCCCCCGGCGCCGCCGGTGATCTTGGTTTGGATATTCGGGTTGCTAAAGGTGTAGTTAAGCGGAGGCGCGGTCTGACCGGCGGTACCGCTCTCTCCGGGATTGACACCGTATGTTCCCGGCGCGCCGTATTGCCCGTAATAAGTCAACACCATAGCGCCCTCTAACTTCTCTGGGGGCGGCGGCGGTCATAATCGGGAATCGCGCTACGGCCTAAACATCCGTTTTCGCGAAAGGTCGCCCCCAATCACGATACGTAATTCTATTCCGCGTTCAGCAAGTATTTGTTTGAACAATGAAGCTGCGATGACACGCCTGTCAATCCGGTTCTCAGATTAAATAAGCATGTCTTTGGTATCGTCTGCGGTTCAGCGTTCGGCGGAGATTTATCAACGGCGGTATCGGATAACCGCCGCAAGGTGGAAAGGCAGAAGCTTGATCGCATCGTCGCGTGTCGGAAATAGCGCGTGACGCCACATGGTCGGATCACTTCAATTCGCATCCTCGCAAGGCTGACTGACAGACCGATCCGCTGACGGGTTTGGACAGTCAACGGGGTGGAAGGTTGCGCACTGATATGTGCAATATTTTTGCAGCGACGGCTTCCAAAGCCGGCAACGCCTCGCTCAACAGCGACGGCCGGCGAACCGGTGTATGTTTTACCGCACAACAATCACGCGGGAGGAAGCCGGCATGGCCGATCATATCGAGGGACCGCTTTATTACGAGCGGATGGGGCGCAGCGGCCCGGTCATCGCATTCGTGCATCCCAATCCGATGGATCAGTCGTGCTGGATTTTCCAGATGGCGCATCTGTCGACCTGGTACCGCTGCATCGCCATCGACATTCCCGGCTATGGCCGTTCGCCGAAAGCCAAGCCCGGCCTCACCATGGACGATATGGCGCAAGCCTGCTGGGAAGCGGTCGACGACGCGTTCCCGGGCGAGCGCGCCATCCTGGTCGGCTGTTCGGTCGGCTCGGCCATCGCTCCTTACATGTATCACCAGCACCCCAAGCGCACCGCCGCGCTCGTGCTCTCCGGCACCGGCTACAACCCGGGCAAGGAATTCACCGCCAAGCGCATCGCCGCCTATCGCGAGCAAGGCGTCGGCTATCGCTGGGGCTACACCTTCGAGGATCTGAGCCCGGCCTTTCGCGCGAGCCCGCTTGCGCATTTTTTCGCCGACCTGTTTGCCGAGCGCAACGCGCACGCCGACGTGCAATCGATCATCTACCAGTTTCAGGCACTGGCGCAGCCCGATGCGGACGATCATCATTCCCGCATCGCCTGCCCGACCATCATCCTCACCGGCAGCGAAGACGGCTCGCATCCGCGCGCGGCGGCGCTCAAGGAACGCATCCCCGGCTGCGAGATGAAAATCCTCTACGGCGCCGGCCACGCCTGCCAGATCGAGCAGCCGTGGCTGTT
>DATJYT010000128.1:0-4021 GCA_035499475.1 Xanthobacteraceae bacterium
CATACGGATTTCCCTTCAAACCGTCCGCCACCAATGCGACGAGTCCATGGACGCCTTTGCGGAAGTCAATGGGCGTCGTCGCCACGAACACGCGCGTTTCCGATCCAAACGAGATCACCGCGTTGATCTCAGGGCGGCGACGACGTTCCTCAGTGTCCCAACATCGGCGCCCGCCGGCACGCGCACCCGCGCGTCCGCGATCTCTATTTCGATCCTGACGTCGGCCGCGGCGGCCTCCAAGCCCTCGACGACCGCGACAGCGGCCGGGCTCTCGATCTGCACCTGCGCAAACATAGGCGCGCCATGCGACGCCTCACGCGCCTGACGCCGCCACACCGTCAGCGATCCGCGGCTCACACCGTTGCGCCGCGCGACCTCGGAGATGTTGGCGTCCGGAACCGCGCTCTCGGCTACAATCCGCGCCTTTTCCTCGTCGCTCCAATCGCGTCGGCGTTGCCCGCCCGTGATCACCTCGACTCGTCGATACGAGTCGGAAGCATGCCTGGCTTGATGCATGGAATTTGCGATCCTCCGAAACCCAAATCGGAGTGTCGCTCATCTCAACATCAGATGCGAGATGGGGCAGCCGTGCCGGTTACACTCCGTCGCGTTCCAAGCGACGAACGCCCTCCTTCGGATATGGGAGTCCTCAACACCTTCTTGAATCCCCGATTGAATCGCCATGCTCGGATAATGCTTTAGATGCCGTAATGGCCCCGTCCCGAGCCTGAGGGCGTAGGGAGGCGGCTTGTCCCCCGTGTCATGGTGAAACGGGGTTCTGGTTGAGACCGGCCCCAAGCATGCGGGTCGGAGGACAAGCCATGGAACATTATGTCGGAATTGATGTGTCTTTGGAACTCTCGAGCATCTGCGTCGTCGACGCATCGGGCAAGATCATTGCGGAGGCAAAGATCGAGAGCCATCCCGAGGTGATTGTCGCCTTTATGCGTAGGCTGAACCTTTCAATCGAGCGGATCGGTCTCGAGGCCGGGCCACTCTCGCAGTGGTTGCATGCCGGCTTGACCGGCGCCTCCTTCCAGACGGTTCTTCTGGAGACCCGGCATGTGAAAGCGGCGCTGTCGGCGATGACGGTCAAAACCGATCGTCGGGACGCTCGCGGCATCGCACAGCTCCTGCGGATGGGCTGGTTTCGACCGGTGCATTGCAAATCGCCGGGCTCACAGGAAGTGCGAGCTTTGCTCGTCGCACGCAAACAACTTCAGGGTAAGCTGCTGGACGTCGAGTTCAGCATCCGAGGCATTCTCCGCGGTTTTGGACTGAAGATGGGCGTCGTGACGCGCGGGGGTTTCGAAGTGCGCGTGCGGGAGCTATGCGTCGGCCAGGCGATATTGGAGCAGATCGCCGAGGCAATGCTCGCGGCGCGCACCGCTTTGAGGAAGGAATATTCGAAACTGCACAAGGCGATGCTGGCAATCGTGCGCGCCGACACCGTCTGTCGGCGCCTGATGACCGCGCCGGGCGTTGGTCCGTTGGTGTCGATCACGTTTAAGACGGCGATCGACGATCCAGCGCGGATCCGGAAGTCCAAAGGCGTCGGCGCGCTGTTTGGGCTTACGCCGAGGAAATACCAGTCAGGGGAGACCGACGTGACGGGCGGCGTCACCTGCGTCGGCGACCAAATGGCGCGCACCGCGCTCTATGAGGCAGCCAATGCCCTCTTGTCGCGCACAACACGTTTTTCAGCGCTCAAGCGTTGGGGAATGGATGTCGCCAAACGGCGCGGATTGAAGCGAGCCAAGGTCGCGCTGGCGCGCAAGCTCGGCGTTATCCTGCATCGAATGTGGGTCGACGGAGCGACCTTCCGCTGGACCAAAGAGCCGCCAAAAGTGCGGCAACTCGCCCATGCCTAAAACCGGAAAGAAGTGATTCGAAGCGCGCCTGATAAGACCCGCTTCGTACGAGGTCCCGTCGCCGGGACGATGGAGCCGGTGAAGCCGCAAAACGGGCAGCGGCCGTCATCTGACGGACCACGCGTGATTAGATAGGCTCACCGTTTCCTCTGATGGCATAATGTGGCGGCCACCGCGCCGACCACGGACGGAAGCAAGAGACCGGCGACGAAGACAACGGAAACAGTCGATAGGCGCCGCGCTCGCTACGGCGCATTGAAAAGCGCGCTCGCGCCGCGCGCCCAGCATTGGAGAAGTCGATACGAGGGGCTTGACACCGAGGGGGCCATTACGGAAGCCCGCATTATGCAGCGCTTTGGGCTTCGCGGCGCCTTGAGCGGGCTTTTCGGTCGATCTGATTGAGAATTTTCGGTCGCGCCGACGCGCATTTTCGTCACTGGCCGCGCGGCCAGAGTTCGAAGGGGAAGGGTTTGCGAGTTGAGGGGACGGGCTCGGTTTGCGGGGCGTCGCGCCCCGCCGCTCAGGTGGCGAGACGCGGGATTTTTTCGAGCGCGAAGCGCAAGATGTCCTGTCCGCAACACGATGTCGGCAAATGAATCCTGATCATCGTCTTCATCTCGACGACGCGCGCGGCGATCTTGATCAGCCGCAGGCGCAGCGTGTCGAATTGCGCGACGCGCCACATGGATCGCCGCGGCATTGACTGGCGCAAGCCCCACATCAACCAGTAGGCGCCGGCGTGCAGGAACAAGCGGAGCTGGTTGGCGCTGGCCTTCATGCAGGACGTGCGGTCCGCCGCCAGATGCGTCTTCCAGGATTTGATGTGGTTCTCGGCCTGACCGCGCCGGCAGTAGACGTCCTCATAGAGCCTGCGCGTGTTGCGGGTGCTCAGATTGGTGACGACAAAGCGCGTGTCGGGTCCGTCCGCGCTGGCCTCGATGCGGGCGATGATGCGCTCGACGCGGCTCCAGCTTCGCGCGCCGTCGAGGAACTCCTTGAAGCGTCGAACCTTGCCGTTTTTAGGCGCCGCCTCGAATGCCGCCGTCGCCTTGGCCTCGAGAGCCAGGATGTGTGCGCGCAACGTCGAGGTCGGCGCCACGCCGAAGACGAAGTCGAGACCGTTGGCGCGGCAGAAGTCGATCGTCTCCGGCGTGCAATAGTGGCTGTCGCCGCGCAGCAGGATCTCGGTGTTGGGCCAATTGCTGCGGATGGCGCGCAACAGGCGGCGCAGGAAGGCCCTGATCTCCTTGCCGCCGGGCCGTTTGGCGGGACGCAGGACGGCGGTGACGAAACGGCCGGCGCCGTCGAACACGACGATCGGTTGAAAGCCGTATTCGTCGTAATGTGCGTTGAACAACCGCAATTGCTGGCCGCCATGGACGGCGTCGAACGTGTCGTCGATGTCGAGGGTGAGGCGCTTGGGGACCTGCGTGAACGATTCGCAATAGAGGTCGACCATGGCGCGGCCCATGCGCAGCAGCGCGCGGGCGTCCGGCAAATTCTCCAGACGCGAGATCGTCGACTGTGAGCAAAGATCGCGATCCGACGGCGAAAGATCATGCGCCATCTTGAAGACGGGATCAACACGAAGGCTGGCGGCGTCGTTGCCGTCCTCGTAGCCCGCGGCGATCATCAACAGGCGAAAACGAATGATGTCGCTGAGCGTGTGCGTGATCTGCTCTGGCGCGCGCGGATCGACGATGCAGGCGGCCAAGCGTTCGGCGACGCGAAGACGTTGCTCGACCTCGCGCAAAACCAGCACGCCGGCATCTGACGACAACAAACCGCCGTCGAATTGGGCGACCACCCTTTTCGCCCCGACAGGTGACAAGCCGGGCAACGGCAGCATAGGATTGCTCATGGCGGGTGTGGCCTTTCTGAAATCGCGTTTGATCGGCGTCGACAACCGAATCATACACGAAATCAGCTCGTTAAGCTGCATCCGCCTGCTTGCGCTGCATAATCCGGGCTAGGTGCGGAGAGGCGAGCCGATCCTCAATCGAATTCACCATCAGTCGATGATGTTCATCGGCCGGCTTCGTCGTCTTCCGACTTCGAGCACCTGCTGCCACTCGCCTCTTATTCATGAGATCACGTGAAGTTAGATAACGGCCGTTCCGTTCATTAGCATCGGGGATTCGAGCGCCGAT
>DATJYT010000129.1:0-2283 GCA_035499475.1 Xanthobacteraceae bacterium
CGATCCGCCCGACGGCGCCGGCGAGCGCTACACGCCGCATCCCGGCGGCTACCGCAACGCCGCCGATCTCGTCGCCGGCATCAAGCGCATCAGCGATATCGAGGTGTCGGTGTCGGCCTATCCGGAGAAGCACCCCGACAGCCCTTCGGTCGCCGCCGACGTCGATATGCTGAAAGCCAAGGTCGATGCCGGCGCGACGCGCGCGATCACCCAGTTCTTCTTCGAGAACAGTCTCTACTTCCGCTACCTCGATCGCGTCCGCGCCAGCGGCATCGATATTCCAATCGTGCCCGGCATTCTGCCGGTGCAGAACTTCAAGCAAACGCGCAATTTCGCCGCGCGCTGCGGTGCCTCGGTGCCGCCATGGCTTGCCGAGCGCTTCGACGGGCTCGACGACGATGCCGCAACCCGCAAGCTTATTGCCGCAGCGGTCGCCGCCGAGCAGGTGCTCGATCTGGTCGATCATGGCGTGACCGACTTTCACTTCTACTCCATGAATCGCGCCGATCTGGTTTACGCGATCTGCCACCTGCTGGGGCTGCGTCCGGCGCCGGGTGTGCAAGCGCATGTTGATGCCGTAAGGGAGCGCGCGTAAGCCGATGCCGCGTAGCGTGCCAGTGTCCGCGATCGAAACCACGCTGCGCCGTCACGCCGCGGAACGCATTTTGGTGCTCGACGGCGCCATGGGCACCATGATCCAGGCGCTGCGGCTTGACGAGGAAGGCTATCGCGGCGCCCGTTTCGACGCCTGGAACCGCGAGGTGCGCGGCAACAACGATCTCCTCAATCTCACCCGGCCGGAAGCCGTGCGCGCCATCCACCTCGCCTATTTCCGCGCCGGCGCCGACATCGTCTCGACCAACACCTTTTCCTCGACCCGGATCGCGCAAGCCGATTACGGCATGGCGGAAATTGTCTACGAGTTGAATATGGAGGGCGCGCGGCTCGCACGCGCGGCAGCAGCCGCGGCGCAGGAGGAGGACGGCCGTCAACGCTTCGTCGCCGGCGCCATCGGCCCAACCAACCGAACCGCTTCGATCTCGCCCGATGTCTCCAACCCCGGCTTCCGCGCCATCACCTTCGACGAATTGCGCGTCGCCTATATCGAGCAGGTGAAAGGTCTCCTTGAAGGCGGCGTCGATGCGCTGCTGATCGAAACCATCTTCGACACGCTCAACGCCAAAGCCGCGATCTGCGCCGTCGACGACGTCCTCGACGAACGCGGCGCCGCGCTGCCGATCATGATTTCCGGCACCATCACCGACCGCTCGGGCCGCTTCCTCTCCGGCCAGACTCCCGAAGCGTTCTGGAATTCGATCGCGCACGCGGCGCCGCTCTCGGTCGGGCTCAATTGCGCGCTCGGCGCCACGGAGATGCGCGCCCATATCGCCGAGCTTGGACGGGTCGCCGACACGCTGATCTGTGCTTATCCCAACGCCGGGTTGCCCAACGAATTCGGTCACTACGACGAAGGCCCCGAAGCCATGGCCGCGCTGATCGGCGAATTCGCCTCGGCGGGCCTCGTCAACGTCGTCGGCGGCTGCTGCGGTACCACGCCGGATCACATCCGCGCCATCGTCCGCGCCGTCGCCGGCAAGGCACCGCGCGTGATTCCCGAGATCGCTCCGCGACTGCGGCTTTCGGGTCTCGAAGCGTTCACGCTGACGCCCGAAATCCCGTTCGCGAACGTAGGTGAGCGCACCAACGTCACCGGCTCGGCCCGGTTCCGCAAGCTGGTCACCAGCGGTGACTACACGGCCGCGCTCGCAGTGGCGCGCGATCAGGTCGAAAACGGCGCGCAGATCATCGACATCAACATGGACGAAGGCCTGCTCGATTCCGAAAAGGCGATGACGACCTTCCTCAACCTTATTGCGGCCGAGCCCGATATCGCGCGCGTGCCGGTGATGATCGATTCCTCAAAATTTTCAGTGATCGAAGCCGGGTTGAAATGCGTTCAGGGTAAGCCGGTGGTGAATTCGATCTCGCTCAAGGAAGGCGAGGGGGCTTTCATCGCGCATGCCCGGCTGGTGCGCCGCTACGGCGCCGCTGTCGTCGTCATGGCCTTCGATGAATTGGGCCAAGCCGACACGCTGGAGAAGAAGACCGCCGTTTGCACGCGCGCCTACGACATCCTGGTGCACCGCGTCGGTTTTCCGCCGCAGGACATCATCTTCGATCCGAACATTTTCGCGATCGCCACCGGCATGGACGAGCACAACGGCTATGGCGTCGCCTATATCGAGGCCGCGCGCTGGATCAGGCAGAACCTGCCCCATGCCC
>DATJYT010000130.1:0-2914 GCA_035499475.1 Xanthobacteraceae bacterium
CGGCTCGTGGCCAAGATCGCCATGGGCTATCGCGGCTACGGCCTGCCGATCTCGGAAGTCATCTCCGAAGGCAATGTCGGTCTGATGCAGGCGGTGAAACGCTTCGAGCCCGACAAGGGGTTCAGGCTCGCGACCTACGCCATGTGGTGGATCAAGGCTTCGATCCAGGAATACATCCTGCGCTCGTGGTCGCTGGTGAAGATGGGCACCACGGCGAACCAGAAGAAGCTGTTCTTCAACCTGCGCAAGGCCAAGAGCCGCATCTCCGCGCTCGACGAAGGCGACATGCGGCCCGACCAGGTCAAGCTCATCGCCAAGCGGCTGGGCGTGACCGAGCAGGACGTGATCGACATGAACCGCCGGCTCGGCGGCGATGCCTCGCTCAACGCGCCGATCCGCGAGGATGGCGACTCGGGTGAATGGCAGGATTGGCTGGTCGACGACAGCGCCAGCCAGGAAAGCCGTCTCGCCGAGAGCGAGCAGTCGGAGAACCGGCACAAGGCGCTGGGCGATGCGCTCACGGTGCTCAACGATCGCGAGCGCCGCATCTTCGAGGCGCGCCGGCTGGCCGACGAGCCGATCACGCTCGAAGAGCTCGCCGACGAGTTCGGCGTCTCGCGCGAGCGCGTGCGGCAGATCGAGGTGCGCGCTTTCGAGAAGGTGCAGAAGGCGGTGAAGAGCAACATCGCTGCCATGGAAGCCCCCGAGGCGGCGGCCGCGGCGATGCACTAAGCGTCATTCCGGGTTCGCGCCTCTGCGCGCCCCGCAATGAGAGCGCCACTTGCCATGCCCCGCGAAAGCGGGGCATTTCATTTCCGTCACCAACAGACGGGCAACAAAAAGAATGCCTCGCTACCGGGTTGCGGTCGATACGGGTGGGACGTTTTCGGATTTCGTCTATCTCAACGAGGAAACCGGCACGGTTTCCATCACCAAAGTCCCCTCGACGCCGGACGATCCGTCGCGCGCAATTTTGCAGGGCGTCGAAGCACTCGTGACGCAAGGCGTGCCCGCCGCTGATATCGGCTATTTCTGCCACGGGACGACCGTCGGCACCAACGCGCTGCTTGAGGGCAAGGGCGTCAAGACCGGGCTTCTCGTCACCGAAGGCTTCCGCGGCATCTACGAAGTCGCCGAGCAGGCGCGGCCGTACGGCACGGCGATCTTCGACGTCATGTACGACAAGCCGGTGCCGCTGGTGCCGCAGAGTCTGACCGGCGAGGTCAGGGAACGCGTCGATTTTCGCGGCAACGTCCTGGTGCCGCTCGACGAGCCGGCGCTGCGCGCGACGCTGCGCGGCCTCGCCGCAAACAACATCGAATCGCTCGCGGTGTGCCTCTTGTTCTCGTTTCTGCATCCGGCGCACGAAGCGCGCGTGCGCGAGATCGTCCGCGAGGAGATGCCGGCCTGCAATGTCTCGCTGTCGTCCGAGATCCTGCCGCAGATCCGCGAGTACTACCGGCTGAGCACGACGGTCATCAACGCCTATCTGCAGCCGATTCTGGCGCGCTACGTCGCCAATCTCGACCGCCGCCTGACGCAGGCCGGCGTCACGACGCGGCAGAAATATATCATGCAGTCGAACGGCGGCATGTCGACCTTTGCCGAAGCGGCGCGCACCGCCGTGACCACTGTTCTCTCCGGCCCTGCCGGCGGCGTTACCGCCGGCGTCGCGGCCTGCCGCACGACCGGCTTCGGCAATATCATCACGTTCGACATGGGCGGCACGTCCTGCGACGTCGCCCTCATCAAGGACGGCGAAGCGGTGTTCGCGAGCCGCGGCAAGATCGAAGGCCGCGATCTCGCGGTGCCGATGATGGACATCAACACCGTGAGCGCCGGCGGCGGCACCATCGCCAGGGTCGACCGCTTCGGCGCGCTCGAAGTCGGCCCGCAGAGCGCCGGCGCGGTGCCGGGACCGGCTTGCTACAGCCGCGGCGGCGAGACGGCGACCATCACCGACTGCAATCTGCTGCTCGGCTATCTCAGCGCCGACAATTTTCTCGGCGGCCGCATGACGCTCGACGTGGCGAAAGCCGAGCAGGCGGTTGCGCGCGTCGCCAAGCCGCTGGCGCTCGGCACCGCGGCTGCGGCCGAAGGCATCGTGCGCATCATCGACGTCAAGATGGAGGAGGCCATCAAGGCGATCTCCACCATGCGCGGCCATGATCTCCGCGACTTCATGCTGCTCGCCTTCGGCGGCGCCGGACCGCTGCACGCCGCGCGCATGGCGCGCGACCTCGGCATGGCGGGCGTCATCGTGCCGCTTTATCCGGGCGTGTTCTCGGCGATCGGACTTTTGATGTCCGACGTCAAGCACGATTACATCCGCTCCCGCATGACGCCGATCGCGGCGCTGAGGTCGGAGGACATCGAAGCCGTGTTCGGGCAGCTTGAGACGCGGGCGCGCGAGGATTTGCGCCGCGACGGTTTCACGGAAACCGAAATCCGCATCGAACGCGCACTCGACATGCGCTATGCCGGCCAGGGCTATGAGATCACCATGTCCTGCACCGCGGAACAAACGAGCGCGCTCGAAGCGCTGCGTAAGGCTTTCGATGTCGAGCACAAGAGTCAATTCGGCCACATGGCGCCAGGGGAGCCGGTCGAGGTCGTGTCCTATCGGGTGCGCGGCGTCGGCCTGGTGCCGCCGGTCGGCATGCCGAAATTCCGCCCCGAAGGCGGCAAGCTCGGCGATGCGCTGCGCGAAACGCGGCCGGTGCGCTTCGATGGCGCGACGGTCGATTGTCCGGTCTATCAGCGCGAGAAGCTCGACGTCGGGCTAACCTTGCGCGGCCCCGCGATCCTCGATCAATTCGACTGCACGACGGTGATCTGCGCCGGCCAGGCGGCGCGCGTGGACGAATGGAAGAATCTGATCGTGACGCAGGAGAAGTGATGGAAACACCTCTCC
>DATJYT010000131.1:0-2012 GCA_035499475.1 Xanthobacteraceae bacterium
GTTGGCCATTTCGAAGGATGACAGCAATGGGATCCGCGCCTGATCGCGGCCGCGGTCGACACGGCCATCCCAGGTCAACCCGCCGGTCGGGCCGTTATCGACGCTGTCGTCGCCTTCTTCGTCGGACTCGTAATAATGCTCGGTGAATGGAGGTACGACCTGCAAATACTTGAGCGAGGGCACAGCACGCAGGCCCGGCTGGCGCATATCTTCGCCGCCGAACTGAACAGCAAGCGCGTTCGCCGGTCCGAAGGCATGGCGTGGATCGTGGCACGTCGCGCAAGCCATTTGGCGCGAAGCGGACAGCCTCGGATCGCCGAACAAAGAGCGGCCAAGTTGCTCAAGCTTCGCCGCCCGCGAGTAAGCTTCTTGCCGGGTCAGCGGTCCATCGCCGAATTGTGGGTCCGCTTTGACCGCGCTCAGCGCACCCAAAAGAATTAGCCAAAACAGATGTCGCGGGATTGCGTTCATGGACCGACAAAAGCAGGCAGGATGCAATCGATCATGATACTCACCGTCCGCGACAGTTTTCTGAACACACCAGGGAGTGCTCGCATTCACGCAACTGCCATGAAACTTAGCCAAGGTAAAATGTTCTAATTTGCGATGGCAATCGCCCCGCGGGCCGTTTGATTGCGGTCAATGTCCGAACCCTTTCGATTGGAGCTTGCTATGAGGCATTCTTCGAAGCCCGTCATGCCAATGCTGTCCTTGCTCGCGGCAAGCCTACCTGTCCTGCTCACCGGCGACGCGGTCGCGCAACGGATGCCGACGGGGATCGAAAACATCGACACGGTTGTCGTTATCTACGCGGAGAACCGCAGCTTCGACAATGAGTACGGCTCGTTTCCCGGCGCCAACGGATTGCAGAATGTCACGGCCGCCAATTCGACCCAGGTCGATCGCGATGGTTCCGTGCTCAAGCAGTTGCCGCCGGCCTGGGGCGGCCTGACTGCCAAGGGTGTCGTGCCTCCCCTAACCCAGGCGCAGACGGAACACCTGCCAAACCAGCCCTTTGCCATCGACGATCCGAAGGGATTCAACACCCAACTCAACGTCGCTACGCGCGATTTGTGGCATCTTTTCTACCAGAACCAGATGCAGATCGACGGCGGCAAAAACGACCGCTTCGTCGCCTATGCCGACGCCGGCAGCCTGGTCATGGGGCACTACGATGGTTCGAAGCTGCCGCTCTGGAACGTTGCCAAGAAATACGTGCTCGCCGACAATTTCTTCCAGGCGGCGTTCGGCGGCTCGTTCCTCAATCATTTCCAGTTGGCGTGCGCCTGCACGCCAATCTATCCCAACGCCGACAAGAGTCCGGCAAAAAGTCTGATCGCGGTCGTCGATGCCGACGGCGTGACGTTGACGCTTGCGGCGGATTCTCCGAAATCGGCTTTGGAGGGTCCGCCGAAATTCGTCAACAACGGGCAGATTTCGCCGGACTTTTATGCAATCAATACCATGCAGCCGCCTTATCAGCCGAGCGCCAACAAACCGGCTCCTCAGGGCGATCCGCGATTTGCCGATCCGAATGCGCCGAACACCCTGCCCCCACAGCATGCGATCACCATCGGGGACCTACTCAGTCTCAAGAGCATAAGCTGGGCTTGGTATTCCGGGGCGTGGCAAGATGCGCTCGACGGTGACCGCGCCTCACCGCCGACGTTCCAGTTCCATCATCAGGTGTTCAACTATTTCGCAAACTACGCACCGGGTACCGCCGCCCGCGCCGAGCACCTGCGGGACGGCGGCATGAACGGTTCCGAATTCATCAAGGCGATCGATGTCGGCACATTGCCGCAGGTCGCCTTCTACAAGCCGCAGGGCAATCTCAACGAGCACCCCGGCTACACCGACGCGCTGTCAGGCGACCAGCATCTGGCCGATGTCGTTGCGCATCTGGAAAAGAGTCCGCAATGGCCGCACATGCTGGTCGTTCTCACCTTTGACGAGAACGGCGGCTTTTGGGATCACGTCGCGCCGCCCAAGGCCGACCGCTGGGGTCCCGG
>DATJYT010000132.1:0-4287 GCA_035499475.1 Xanthobacteraceae bacterium
GGTACGTCGCTCACTGCTCTTCCCTCCGCCTTCCGTTGCAAGCCACGCCTCGCCGCACGCCTTGGCGAGTTCGCGCACCCGCAGGATATAGCTCTGCCGCTCGGTCACCGATATGACGCCGCGGGCGTCAAGCAGATTGAACACGTGACTGGCCTTGATGCACTGGTCGTAGGCCGGCAGCGCCATCAGATGCCGCCCGCGATTATCGCCCTGGGCGCCGCCGGCTTCCCAGCCAGCTTCCAGATATTTACCGCAGGCGGCCTCCGCCATGCGGAACTGCTCGAACAGCATGTCGGTGTCGGCATATTCGAAATTGTGCCGCGAATATTCCTGCTCGGCCTGCAGAAAAACGTCGCCGTAGCTTACGCGCCGCGCGCCGTCACGGCCGTTGAAATTAAGATCGAACACGTTCTCGACGCCCTGCACGTACATCGCCAGCCGCTCGAGGCCGTAGGTCAGTTCGCCCGCGACCGGCGCGCACTCGAAACCCGCGACCTGCTGGAAGTAAGTGAACTGCGAAACCTCCATGCCGTCGCACCAGCATTCCCAGCCGAGCCCCCAGGCGCCGAGCGTCGGGCTTTCCCAATCGTCCTCGACGAAACGGATGTCGTGGATCTTCGGATCGATGCCGATGGCGTAGAGCGACTTCAGGTAGAGGTCCTGCAAGTCGTCCGGCGACGGTTTGAGGATGACCTGAAGCTGATAGTAGTGCTGCAAGCGGTTGGGGTTTTCGCCGTAGCGGCCGTCCTTGGGCCGCCGTGACGGCTGCACGTAGGCGGCGTTCCAAGGCTTCGGGCCGAGCGCGCGCAGCGTCGTTGCCGGGTGAAACGTGCCGGCGCCGACCTCCATGTCATAGGGCTGCAAAATGACGCAGCCCCAGTCCGCCCAATAGCGCTGCAACGCCAGGATAAGCCCCTGAAATGAGCGTTCCGGACGCATGTGGGGCGGCAAACCGTCGTTCATGGCACGTTGTTGATGGAACGCCCGCGACAGGTCAAGGTGTCAGGGATCAGGCTTCAGGAATCAGGGATCAAATCGCAATGATGCCTGATAGCTGATTGCCGATACCCGCAGGGAGGAAACGGTGAAAAACATTTGGGGCGTGCTGATCGCCGCCTTCACGTTGGCTTGTCTCGGCGCGCCCGCCGCACAGGCGCAGGATTTTCCGAATCGGCCGATTCGAATCGTCATCGCCTTTCCGCCGGGCGGCCCCACCGATTTTATCGGCCGCTTGATCGTGGAACACATGACGCAGACACTCGGCCAGCGCGTCTTCATCGAAAACAAGCCGGGCGCCAACGGCACGCTCGGCGGCGAGACCGTGGCCAAGTCCGACCCCGACGGCTACACGTTGTTCCTCACCACGGTCGGCGCAGTGGCGGTGTCGCCGCACATCTACACCAACATGCCCTACGACCCGCTGCGCGATTTCGCGCCGGTCGTCGAGGTGGTCAGCAACACCACCGTGCTGGTGGTGGGACCAAAGCTCGGCATCAAGACCGTCAAGGAGCTGGTGGCGCTGGCCAAGGAAAAACCAGGCGCCATCTCGTTCGCCTCGACCGGCGTCGGCTCGACCCCGCATCTTGCGCAGGAGCAACTCGCGGCGGCGGCAGGCGTCAAATTCCTGCACGTGCCCTATCGCGGCGCGGCACCAGCGGTGACCGATCTGCTCGCCGGCCAAGTGCAAGTGCTCGCCGCCGACGTTCCGGTGCTGATCGCGCACATCAAAGCCGGCACAATCATCCCGATCGGGGCGGCGGCGGACAAGCGCAATCCCATTCTCACCGACGTGCCGACGCTCGCCGAGCAGGGCTATCCCAACACAGATGCATCGAACTGGTACGGCCTGCTGGCGCCGGCCAAGACGCCGCCGGCGGTGATCGGCAAGCTCAATGCGGCGGTCAATGCAGCGCTGAAGGATCCGGCGACCCGCGACAAGATCGTGGCATCGGGCGCGATCCCGGTCGGCGGCACGCCGGAGGCGTTCGGTGCCGTGTTGAAGGCCGAGTACGACAAATGGGGCCGAGTCGTCCGCGAGCGCGGCATCAAGGACACGCAGTAGGAATTACCCCGGCCGGTACTCGCCGCTCTTCGGATCGCGCTTGAGTTTCGGCAGCGCGTCACGATCCACCGGCTCGACGGAGGCCCGTGCGCGCATGCCGTCGAGCTCGGAGTTCACGCGCTGCACTTCCCGATAGCACCAGCGCGCCAGCGCTGCCGCGCCGACAATTCCCAGTGCAAAAGCGAATGCCGCCGGCATGATCGTTCTCCGGGTTCACAAACCGTAACGCGCCCACAGCGCGCGCGCCTCAAGCGCCGAGATCACATCCTCGGCAAGTCCCGCCTGGAGCAGACCGCCAGCCGCGACGCCGGCCACGCGCCGGCCGAACCAGCCGCGGTCCGCCGCGACCAGCGGGGTAGATACCTTATCGCCAAATCGCTCGCGAAGCACGCTGCGCAAATCGCCGATGGCGTCCACCAGGCCGAGTTCGAGCCCCCGCCGTCCGGTCCAATACTCGCCGGAAAACAAGTCGTTTTCCGGGCCGTTGAGCTTGCCGGCGCGCCGCGATTTGACCAGCGCGATGAAATCCTGGTGGATTTCCCGTTGCAGTTTTTTGAGCCTTTCGACGTCGTCCGGGTTTTCCGGCAGGAACGGATCGAGCATGGCCTTGTGCTCGCCTGACGTGTAGAGCCGGCGCTCGACGCCGACCTTCTCCAGAAGCTTGTCGAAGCCGAACGAGCCGCCGACCACGCCGATCGAACCGACGATGGAATGCGGATCGGCGACGATCTCGTCGGCTGCACAGGCGATCATGTAGCCGCCCGAGGCGGCGGCATCCTCGACGAAAGCGATCACGTGGCGTTTCTTCTCCTGCGCCAGTTCGCGGATGCGCCGGAAGATCAGGTGCGACTGCACCGGCGATCCGCCCGGTGAATTGATCGCAAGCGCGACCGCAGACGCGTTGCGCACAGCAAAGACCCGATCGAGCGTACGGGCCACTCCCGACAGCGTCAGACCGGGCCGCAACGGTGTCGAAAACCCGATGATGCCGGTAAGGCGGACCACCGGAACCACCGGCTCGTTGCCGCGAAAGCGCCGGGGAAGAATCGGCCGCAGCACCGCGGCGACCCGCGCCGAAGTTTCACGAACGCCCAATCGCGCTAATGGTTCCGTCATGGAACTTCACATAGGGCGTGCCGACAAAACGCTCAAGTAACCGTTTGTTAATTCGTGGAACGCTTCTTGCTTAAGATGGTTCGTTGGTTTCAGCAGGGACGATGGATTGGAAATGAAAATATACATGCTCATGGTCCTGATCGGCGTCATTGTTGGTCTTTCGCACCTTCCACTTCGCGTCCGGGCAAAACAAACCGCTCCGGTGCCGCCCGATTCGGTACCAGCTTAGTGCCCATCGCCTAAGCATCGCCGGCGCTCAGGCCTCTACCAAAGACAGTGCGGCACCTTCGCGCAGGATCGCTTCCGCTTGCGCCGTCGGCTTGCCGCCGGCATCGGCGAGAATGAGGCCCGGGAGCAGAACGAGCGGCGCGCGGCTTCCTTTGATCGCGCGCGCCACTACCCGCACGGCTGGCGCGCCCGGCTTGGCGTGAATCGGAATAAGCGACACTGCGCCGAAACCCGCCCCGAGTGCGGCGATCACATCGGCAACACCATCGCCGCGCCAGATCAGCGTGACGGTGCCCGAGGGACGCAGAAGCCGCGCCGCGGTGCGCAACCATTGCGGAAGCGTTTCCGGCGAAGCGACCCGCGCCAGACGGCGGCCGGGCTCGGGTGAAGGATTTTGCCGGTCGTTGAACGGCGGATTCATCAGTACGGCATCCGCAGATCCGGGCGCCAGCCCGGCAGCCACAAAGGCCACGGCGGTCGCTGCGACATCAAGACAAACCGAGCGGACGCGCCCGGCAAAGCCGTTCGCCTCCGCGTTGACCCTGCCAAGTTCCGCTAACACGGGATCGATCTCGACCATGGTGACGGCGAGGCCTTCGACACGGCGCGCAAGCGCGAGCCCCGCCCCGCCGACGCCGGAGCCCAGCTCGACGGCGTGCTCACCGACGCGCGCCGGCGTCGCCGCAGCAAGCAGAATGGCGTCATGGCCGACCCGATGACCGCGCAGCGGCTGGCGCAGGACAAGCCGGCCGCCGAGCACGGCGTCCTCGCTGACCGCGAGCGGTTCAGCCGGCATCAGGGCGCAGCTCGCCGGCGAAGCCCGCGTCGGCGAGCAGTTGCCGCGCCGTGTCAAGCTCATCCTCGTCGACGAGAATGCGCCG
>DATJYT010000133.1:0-13478 GCA_035499475.1 Xanthobacteraceae bacterium
GGCGGCGCCGTCGTCGAGGTCAGGCTGCCGCGGACGATGACGGCGGAGCAATACCGGGCGCGCTTTGCCGCCGAGCACGCCGCGCTGCGGCGGTATTATTGCAGCGTATTCGCGTTCTGGAAGGCCTGCCGCCACAAGCCGTGCCGCAAGGCGCGCGCCTGCGCCGGCGATGCTCCGGCCTGCCTTAAGCGGGGCGCACCGGCGGTGCCGCGCGAGACCCAATGGCGTGCCCGGCAGCGGCTGTTGGACGCCATGCCGAAGACCATTGGCGCGCCCGAGCGCCACGCGCGGCAGTTCCTGCCGGAAGGGCTGTGCGAGTGACGCGCGGAAATGTCTTTCTCCCGCCGATTGACAAGCGGTTTTGCGCCGACACAGGATCGCCTGCGATGCACCCTGTTCCCCGTTCCGCCGGGAAGCGAAAGGATCAAGGCCATGAGCGAATCCAGCACCGAACGCGAGCGCAGCGACGACGCGATCCTGACTTACGATGTTGCGGATGAAGCGCTCGAAGCCGCGGCGGGCGCGGGCGAGACGCCGCGTGTGTTCACGATCGCGATGTGCACCGGCCAGGAAATGTGTCCGTTCTGACGCGCTGCTTTGCTCTCCCGCGCGTGGCAGTTCCTGCCAACGGGCTGAGCGAGTAGAGGGCGAGCAGCGAGTGGCGAGTGGCGAGTGGCGAGTGGCGAATGGAACAGCCACTCACTATTCACTACTCGCCGTTCGCTACTCGCTATTCGCCTTCTTTGTCCCATCACATCCGCAGCAGCCGCTTGGCGTTGCCGGAGAGGATCTTGGCCTTGTCGGCGTCGGAGAGCGGCACCGTGTCCATCCATTCGATGGCCGGCGGGTTGACGACGAACGGCCAGTCGACGGCGAACAGGATGTGGTCGACGCCCATTTCCATGACGCAGCACAGCAGCGCCGGATTGGAGAAATTGCCGCTCGTCGTGATGTAATAGTTGGAGCAGAAAATGTCGCGGAAGCTCATGGATTTCTGCCCCGGCCGCTTGAGCGCTTGGTCGATGCGCCAGACCAGGTAGGGCAGCGTCTCGCCGAGATGGCCGAGGATGATTTTCAGCTTCGGGTGCTTCTCGAAGACGCCGGAAAGCACCATGCGGATGCCGAGCGTCGCGGTCTCGACGGTGTAGCCCCAGGCCGGCCGCGCCACGGTCGGGAAATCCTTGGCGTAGTCGTCGTAATAGATGCGCCGCACGTCGGCCTGCGGCAGCGAGGGATGAAAATAGATCGGCACGTCGAGCTTCTCGGCGCGCGCATAGATCGGCCAGAATTTCTTGTCGTCGAGGAAGGTGCCGTTGGCGAGGCCGTGCATCATGGCGCCCTTGAAGCCGTATTGCGTGACGGTGCGCTCGAGCTCGTCGGCGGCGGCCTCGGGCACCGCGCTCGGCAGCGAGGCGAAGGCGGCAAAGCGCGACGGGTTAGCCTTGACGTGGGCGGCGAGCCGATCGTTGACGCGGGCGGTCAGCGCCACCGCGACATCGGCTTCGAGCTTTTGCGTCGACGGCGCGCCGTGGGAGAGCACCTGCACGTCGATGCCGACCTCGTCCATCTCCTTGAGGCGCAGCGCGCCGAAATCGTAGAGCCGCTTCTGCTGCTCGCCGGGCCGGCCGGCTTCGCTGCCCGTATAGGTCTTGGCGAGTTCTTCGTCCCAGAAATGCTCCTCGACGGCGATGACCGGGCAATTCGGTTTCTTGAACATTACGCTCCCCGTTTCCAACGTTCGTGCCGGCGCGTCCTAGCAAGCCGCTCAAGGCAAGTCACGTTTATCGAAAGTTTACGTCAAGGCGTCGCGACGAGGCCTGCGGCGCCAGGAACCAAGCCCTTGGCGCGCGAGTTGTGGGTCCGGCGGGGTGACCGATGGCGAACCCAATATGCGTCTTATCATGGCAGCGGCATTCGCAGCGACCGCCTTCGCCGGCTCCGGTGCGTTGGCGCAAAGCACCTACCGGCATCACAATTTCTGCCTGCAGACAAGCACGTCTTCAAAGGAATGCGCCTATGACTCGATGGCGCAATGCGAGGCCTCGAAGCGCGAGAACACCGACACTTGCGTCCCGAACGGGCCGCCCGTGAACCACTAGCCATGTTCCAGGCGGGAGCGCATCAACCCGCTGCGGCGGCCAGCGGATGGCGCGTGTAGTAGGCGGCATCTTCCGCGCTTTGCCGCCAGTCGGCGCGGCCGCGCCAGGCGGCATGGTGCGCAGCCATATCGGCGCCGTAGCGCACGCGGAATAAGAGCGTGCGCTGCGGCCCGTTGGCGTATTCATGCACCTCGCCGGGTGGGTGCACGACGAAGGCGCCGGGCGTCACCACAATGCTTTCGGCCGGCGTGCGCATCGTGCCGCCGCCTTCGAAGCAGAAATAGATTTCGGTTGCTTGCGGATGGCAGTGATAGGGGCTGATTTGGCCCGCTTCCCAGCAGGCGACGGTGACGTCGCCCTGTTCGATCGTGCCGAGGATTTTTTCGACGTGGTGTTTGGGATCAAACATCGCTTCGTGCTTGAGGTTGAAGACGTGCATCGTAAATCCTCCCCGCCGCGTATCGCGTTTCGTTTTGACAGCCGGCATTGTTGCAGACAGGCCGGGCTTAGCCCAGATCGGTTGCGTTTGCGACGGTTTGTTTATTTCGCGTTTATGCGCACAGCCGCGCGGCGCTTGCAAAGCAGCCCTGCCGCGGCGCACGCTGACGCAACGGCGAGTCGCTTGTTAAATAACTGTGAGCGCGGGAGACACTAAGAGCTTCTGAAAAGCGTCAGGTCTTAACGTCACGCTTGCCGGAATTACCGTGAAGGACC
Source organism: Xanthobacteraceae bacterium (assembly GCA_035499475.1). Taxonomy (GTDB): domain Bacteria; phylum Pseudomonadota; class Alphaproteobacteria; order Rhizobiales; family Xanthobacteraceae; genus BOG-931. The sequence goes on from DATJYT010000133.1 coordinate 2,814, forward strand.
GCTGCCATGGTCATCGGAAAATCCCATCACCTGGTCGACAGGGAGTCGCTCGAGCGTGTCAACAAAGTCGTCATGGTCGGCCTGATCGGCAGCGGGCTCGCGGCCTGCGGCATCGGCGCCGCGATCTACGATTTCGGCCGCTGGTTCGCGATCTGGTGACAATCGACGACTGCCGCCGCTGTCAGCCTTCGTCCGTTTTTGCCGTTCTCATGGGTTATTGAAACGCCCCACCAGGGCGCCGTATCGCCGTATCCCTGGCGCCGCTTGGCGCGCTAAGATGAGCGCACCGCGCCCGCATCGTCGCGCGGACTTTAAGGAGCCACCATGCGGCTCGCCTTGCTGGCGCTTTGCGCCGCCGCGCTCACGGCCGCGCCCGCGGCCGCGCAGATATCGTTGCCGGGACTGAACGGGAGCCCGTTTCCGGCCATCGGATTTCCGACCGACAGCGAGGACGCGCCCGACACCTACAAGCACCTGCCCTATCGCGATCTGGTCGATCAGATCCGCATCGATATCGCCGCCGACGCGCTTTACAATTTCGACCGCGGCGAAATCCGCAAGAGCGCCGCCGACTACATGCAGCAGGCCGCGAACCTGATCTTCGAGCACGCCAAGGGCCCGGTGCGCATCGAATGCCGCTCCGATCGCGGGCCGCCTGCCGCGGCGCAGAAGCTCGGCGAGCGCTGCGCGCTTGCCATCGCCAAATGGCTTACCGTGCAGGAACGCCTGACCAAGGTGAAATTCACCACGGCGGGCGCAAGCGTGCCGCCGCCGGCGCCGGCCAACCCCCGCGACCCGCTCGCGCCCGTCACGGTCACGCGCAGCAGCGTCAGCATCAGCTTCGCCAAGGAGTGATCGCGAGCACGCGGTCAGGCTTGCTCGAACATCCGGTCGCCCTGCAGGTCGACGATCTGGCGCGCCTTGTTGAGAGTGAAATTCACCGCGTCGTCGTAGGACGCATAGGCGTCGGCGCGGATGAAGCGGTGTTCCTTGCGCACGCCGTCGATCTCGCGCGCGATGACGCCGGCGGTCTGATAGTGGCCGTTGTTCTTGTACGGCGCGGCCTGAATGACGTAGCCCTTGTACGCGACCGGGTCGCTGACCTTTTCGGCCTTTGCGGCGGAACGGCCGCCGAACAAGGCGCTCCAGAACGACATCGCCCGCCTCCGCCTTTTTGCGCCGCGGCGGATGTTACTCCGGGTCGTGAAAAAGTCGAGGCGCAGTCCGCCGTTCGACCAGCTTCCCAACACGCTTTTATCGTGGCAGTTTCAGCGCGAACGCCGGAAAGATGGGGAGCGTGTCCGATGCCGAAAGCCTATTGGGTGGTCTGCTATCGTTCGATTTCCGATCCGAACAAGCTCGCGGCCTATGCCAAGCTTGCGCCGGACGCGATCGCGCCGTTCGGCGGCCGTTACCTGGCGCGCGCCACTGCGGCGGCGGCCTACGAGGCCGGGCAGAAGGAACGCATCGTGATGTCGGAGTTTCCAAGCGTCGCCACGGCAATTGCCGCTTACGAGAGCCCCGCTTATCAGCTCGCGCTCAAGGCGCTCGGTGACGGTGCCGTGCGCGACATCCGAATCGTCGAAGGACTCGAGTAACCATCGCTCCGCGCGACCGTCCACGCGGTTGCAAAGCGCGCACGGTGCCTTTATATACGCGCCGTTCGCGATTTAGCCTGACTTGACTGCATCGCCCTCCAAGCATGCTCCCCAAAGGATGACCATGCTGTACAAAAGGGGCCTTTCCAAGAACACGCAAAATCCCGATTTGGACCGTGCGAATGGTTTGCACGGCCACAAAAACGCATGATGCGTTTCAAAATGGAGGGCCATAATGGCTCAAGGTACTGTCAAGTTCTTCAACGCCCAAAAGGGCTACGGCTTCATCGTGCAGGACGGCGGCGGCCCGGATGTGTTCGTTCACATCTCAGCGGTCGAGCGTGCGGGCATGCGCAGCCTGGTCGAGGGCCAGAAGGTTTCGTTCGACATCGAGGCCGACCGGCGCAGCGGCAAGTCCGCCGCCGCCAATCTGCAATCGGTCTGAGTTTCATCATTTGCGTCTTCGCCGGCGCCCTCGGGCGCCGGCATTTTCGTCTCGTCCACTGGAAGGATCACGATCATGCCGAGGAAACCGGGATTGAATTCCGAATTCGTCATGTTCAACGTCGTCTATGAGGACGGCACGATGCGCTCGAACCGGAAAGTGCCGCGCGCATTGACCGGCGGCATCGACGGCGACAAGCCGGCGCACGGCTTCCTGATCGAGCAGGATCGCGAGATCGCGGAAAAGTCCGGCCGACCGCCGCTGAAGATCAAGAACATCTCGCGCGCGGACGCGAAGAAAAAGGCCCGCGACCTGTCCTGGGCGCGCTCCGACTAGAATTTAACGTCGATCAAACGGCTTCGAACACGATATCCTGGGCGCCATGCCACAGCACGTGCTCGCCGAGCGGACGCAGCTGATCGTTCCCCTCGATCACCGTCAGGAAATGATTGCCCGCAAGCTGGCCGAGCTTGCTGGCGAAGTGGACGGCGCCGTAGGCCAATAGAATCTCGGTCTCGCTGATTCCGCCCGGATAGAGGATGATTTCGCCCGGCGCCGGATAGCTGGTGTGGTTCTCGTATTTCAGGCCGAAGTCATAGTCGCCGAGCGGAATCCAGCAGCCCTCGCCGCTCCAGCGCACGTGAATGATCCGCTCCTTGTAGGGCAACAGCGTCCGGAATTTGGCGCAGGTTTGCGGCGCGCGCTCGGTTTCGAAGCGCGCCATGAACTGAAATTGTCCGGCCTTGATGCGGATGCGTTCCATGATCGCCTCCTGGAAATCCGGCTAATCCAAATTGACGAGAACATCGAGCAGAACGCGCGCGGCGGCATCGACGTCGGCGGCCGTGACGGTTTCGAGCGGGCTGTGGCTGATGCCGCCGTTGCCGCAACGCACGAACAGCATGCCGATGCCGGTGACGCCCGCGAACATTTCGGCATCGTGACCAGCGCCGCTCGGCAGATAGAACGGCTCGATCCCGGCCCTGGCGACGGCTTGCGCAAACGCCGACTGCATTTCAGGCGCGCACGGCGTTGCACGGTGGCGCGAGAGCTCTTTTACCGTGGCCGTCACTCTTCGCTTCCCGGTAATCTCCTCGACGGCGGAAAAGATATCGGCCAGCGCCGCGTCGCGTGTGGCGTCGTCGACGGATCGCACGTCAAGGGAAAACTCGCAGCTTCCTGGAATGACGTTGATCTGTCCGTGCGGCACCGCGATCTGGCCGACCGTGCCGACCAGATTCGGCGCGGCTGCGCATCGCCGCTCGACCGCGAGAACGATTTCCGCCGCCGCCGCCGCGGCGTCGCGCCGAAGCGGCATCGGCACCGTTCCCGCGTGTCCGGCAACACCCTGGATCGTGATGCGAAAGCGCGCCGAGCCCGAAATCGAGGTAACGATCCCGACCGGCAAGTCGCGCTGAAGCAGCACCGGCCCCTGCTCGATGTGGACCTCGAGATAACCGCGAAGCGTATCCGGCCGGCGTGCCAGCATCTGGATCTGGTGCAGATCGACGCCGTCTTTTCGGAGCACCGTCGCCAGGCTGATTTCGTCGGCGTCGCGCCGCGCCAGGGCGCTTTCGTCAAAGCATCCGGCAATGGCGCCGCTGCCGAGATAGGGCGCCGAGAAACGCACGCCTTCTTCCTCGGAAAAGCCGATCACCTCAAGATGAAACGGCAGCCGCCGTCCCGTGCTCTTGAGATGTTCGGCGACCGCAAGCGCCGTCAAAATGCCCAGACGGCCGTCGAAGTGGCCGGCATCAGCGACGGTGTCGTAGTGCGAGCCGATCACCAAGGTCCGGGCGCCGGGAGCTGCGCTGGGATAACGCCCGATGACATTGCCGACCGCGTCGATATGCGCTTCCAGCCCGGCCGCCTGCATCCAATCGTGCAATTGCGCCGCCGCGGCTTTGTGTGCGGGCGAGAAATAGGTGCACATCAAGCCTTCGGGCAACTCGGAGAACTGCGCAAGCTGATGCACCAGATCGAGAATCCTGGCGCCGAAATGCCCGGAAGGCGCGGATGCGGCGGCGGCTTCACCGGTCTGGCGATTCAGCATGCGGACGCGCCGATAATGGAGTTAGGCAGAGCGCCGGTTTGGACACACCAAAGCGCTTCTGCCATGGTGCCGATGCCGGCCCTCCGGAGAATTTGACAGTGAAGACCATGGTTTCTCAACGACTCCACAAAATCGGCACGGCGCGGGATGACGCGTCGCATAGCATGGATCAGGCACTCGTTCCATTTTATACCAACACATATAGTCGCTTTCGTTACGCCGGCTGCGCATAAGCGTGCCGCCGATCAGGCGGGCTCGCTCGCCAACAAGGCATTCCTGATGTCGTCCATGCCGTTCTCCAAATATCCGCGCGACCTCGCCGGCTACGGCCGCAATCCGCCCGACCCGCGGTGGCCCGGCAAGGCGCGGGTCGCCGTGCAGTTCGTCGTCAATTTCGAGGAAGGCGCCGAAAACTCCATTCTGCACGGCGACGCTGCATCGGAGGCCTTTCTCACCGAAGTGCTGGGAACGAGACCGTGGCCGGGCCAGCGCCACATGAACGTCGAGTCGATGTTTGAATACGGCTCTCGCGCCGGATTCTGGCGGCTGTGGCGCATCTTCACGGCGCGGAAAATTGCCGCGACCGTGTTCGGCGTCGCCAACGCGCTCGCGCGCAATCCGCAGATCGTCGCGGCCATGCGCGAGGCCGCTTGGGATATCGCCTGCCACGGCCTGAAATGGATCGACTACAAGGACTTCTCCCGCGCCGATGAAGGCGCGCACATGCGCGAGGCGATTCGTATTCACACCGAGGCAACCGGCGAGAGGCCGCTCGGCTGGTACACGGGCCGTACCTCGGAACACACCTTGAAGCTCGTGCTGGAGGACGGCGGCTTTCTCTATTCGTCGGATTCCTATGCCGACGACCTGCCCTATTGGGTGAGAGGCCCCAAAGGTCCGCATCTCATCATCCCCTACTCGCTCGATGCCAACGACATGCGTTTCATCAACGCGCAGGGCTTCCCGGACGGCGATTCTTTCTTCGGCTATCTGCGCGACACCTTCGACTGTCTTTATGAAGAAGGCGCCACGGCGCCGAAAATGATGTCGGTCGGCTTGCATTGCCGACTAGCCGGACGTCCCGGCCGCGCGGCGGCGCTTGCGCGCTTTATGGATCACATCGCCAAGTTCGATCGTGTCTGGACGCCGACGCGGCTTGAAATCGCACGCCATTGGCACCGCGAGCATCTTTCGCTTGCCGCCGGCGCGCCGGAGATCGCCTGATTGACCGAGGTTGCGATGGCGCAAATCACGCTCGACGAACTCAACCGGATGGACCAGCGCGCTTTCGTCACCGCGCTGGGCGACGTCTTCGAGCATTCACCGTGGGTCGCCGAAGCCGCCTACAAGGCGAAGCCTTTTCCCGGCGTGAACGCTCTTCATGAAGCGATGACCGGCGCTGTTCGCAGCGCGGGCGAAGAGCGCCAGATGGCGCTGATCACCAGTCATCCCGATCTCGCCGGAAAAGCCGCGCGCGAAGGCGCGATCACCGCCGATTCAAAAATGGAACAGTCGAGCGCCGGCCTCGATCGGCTTTCGGAATCCGAGTTCGCCGACTTTCACCGCCTCAACGACGCGTATCGCGCCAAGTTCGGCATTCCGTTCATCGTCTGCGTGCGCCGGCACGGCAAAGATTCGATCATGCGCCAGTTCGAGCTTCGCCTGCGCAACGATAAAGCCGCCGAACGCAGCGCCGCGCTGAACGAGATTTTCCGCATCGCCGCCTTGCGTCTCGATCAGCGCATCAGCGCGCCGGATCGGCTCAAGGTGAACGGCCGCATATCGACCCACGTCCTCGACACCCATCGCGGCTCGCCCGCACAGGGCGTCGCCATCGAATTTTTCGAAGTGCCGGCATCGGGCGACGCCCGCCTCATTTCGCGCTCGCTCACCAATGCCGACGGCCGCACCGACAAGCCGCTCATCGCCGAACAGCCTCTCCCCATCGCGCAATACGAATTGCGCTTCAACGTCGCCGCCTATTTTGCGCGGCTTGGGACACCCGCCGCCGATCCGCCGTTCCTCGGCATCGTCCCGATACGGTTCGGGGTTGCCGATCCGGAAGGGCATTATCACGTGCCGCTCCTCGTCACGCCCTGGAGCTATTCGACCTATCGGGGCAGTTAACGAGCGCTGCGGCGCACCAAACAAACGATCTCCACGCCGCGGTGGCTGTTCGTTGGCGCAGTTGCATAAGGCCCTTAAATTGCTATATATATGAAACGGGTAGCGAGTATCCGCACCCAATCGAAATCGTTTGAAATCCGTTTCTCAGGCCCGTCCTTGTGGCGGGCCATCGACTTTTTGGTTCTACCGATGAGCACTGCGAACCGCACCGATCATATCCGCATCACCTCCCATCCGGAGCCGGGCGGCAAAGCACGCTTTCCGATCCTTTGGGGCGCGGCGAGCGCGCGCGAGCGCGGCCCGATCATCGGCACGGTGTCGCGGCCGGGCGACCGCAACGTCATCGGCAGTCACGGCGGCTCCTATGCGCTCTATCGCGCACTGGCGGTTTCGGCGCGCGCCCTCGATCCCATTCGCCGCCCCGATCTGACTGACACGCAGCCGGCCGTGCCCATCGGACCCTTCACGCAATGGACCGAGCCGAACAAGATCGCTTCGCTCGATCCCTGGGGTCATGTCGTCGCCGCAAGTTTCGCGCCGGAGATCGCGGAAGGCGTGGATATTCGCCCGACCATCGCGGTCACCAAGGCGCGGCTTGAGCTTCACGAAATGCAAAGCGCCATCACGGCGGGACGATTGAAGTCCGACGGCAAGGTGGTGCAGGCCAACGGCAGCATCGCCGTCGTCAAGATCGCCATCGATCCGGTCTGGTATCTGCCGGGCATTGCGGAGCGCTTTGGCTGCACCGAAACGGGACTGCGCCGCACTTTGTTCGAGCAGACCGCCGGCATGTATCCCGAGCTCGTGACCCGTCACGACATGCATGTGTTCCTGCCGCCGATTGGCGGCGCCACGCTCTATCTGATGGGCGACGTCGAGAAGCTCAACGATCCACGCACCAAGATCACCTGCCGCGTGCACGACGAGTGCAACGGCTCCGACGTGTTCGGTTCGGACATCTGCACCTGCCGGCCCTATCTCATTCACGGCATCGAGGAATGCGTCCGCGGCGCCCAGGAGGGCGGCATCGGCGTCATCATGTACAACCGCAAGGAAGGCCGCGCGTTGGGCGAAGTCACCAAATTCCTGGTCTACAACGCACGCAAGCGCCAGGAAGGCGGCGACGCCGCGAGCGCCTATTTCGAGCGCACCGAATGCGTCGCCGGCGTCCAGGATGCGCGCTTTCAGCAGCTCATGCCTGACCCGATCCACTGGCTCGGCTTGCGGCGGATCGATCGTTTCGTCTCGATGAGCGACATGAAATACGACGCACTCGTCGGGCAGGGCATCGAGATCGTCGAGCGTGTGGCGCTTCCCGACGAACTCATTCCCGCCGACGCGCACGTCGAGATCACGGCCAAGAAAGCGGCCGGATATTATTCGCCCGCGAAACCGGAAGCGCGGGACGCAGCCGATTCGGTCGGCCGATCGCTCGATCAATACTGAGTTTGGCTTTCAGGCCTGGACCATGAGTCCCGAGACCGCCGCCGCCTATTCGCTTTTGAGTGCCGAAGCGGTGCGCTCACGCGCGCAACGCATGCTCGCGCTCGGACTAGACGACAAGCTTTCCAACTTCCGCATCGACCTCGAACGGCTCGACGCCGCCGCCGATCTGGTCATTGCGGCGATGCGCAAGGCCTATCCGACGCTCGCCGTTCCATTTCATTCGCGCTGGCGTCATTTCAGCGTTGCCGGACAGGACCGCTACGCCGCCGTCGAGGATAAAACCCAATGGCGCGATCGAGCGGCGAAAGCGCGATCGGCGTTCGATCTCGCCATCGTCAGCGTGCTTCTCGACGCCGGTGCCGGAACGCAATGGCGCTATCGCGACACGGTCACCGGTCAACCGATCGGCAGATCCGAAGGCCTTGCCCTGGCGAGCCTCGATATGTTCGCCCGCGGCGATTTCTCGTCCGATCCGAGTGACCCGCTGCGCGCAGATGCAGCGGCGCTCGGCGCAATGACGCCGGAAAAGCTGAGCAAGGGCTTCCAGGTCACGCCGGCAAATCCTCTGGTCGGCCTAGAAGGCCGCGCGGCGTTGCTGCACGCGCTCGGCAAGCAGGCCGCCGCCAATCCCGCCGTGTTCGCGCGCAACGACCACGCCCGGCCCGGCGGCCTGTTCGATCATCTGGCGGCCCTCGCCGAGGACGGCGCGATCCCGGCGCCGCGCATCCTGTCCGAAGTGCTGCACGGGCTCGGCCCGATCTGGCCGTCACGCCTGACGCTTGGCGGCGTGCCGCTCGGCGACTGCTGGCGGCATCCCTTGATGACCACGCCGGACGCCACCAGCGGGCTCGTCCCGCTGCACAAGCTGTCGCAATGGCTGAGCTATTCGCTGATCGAGCCGCTCGAGCAGGCGGGCATCGCGGTGACGAATCTCGACGGCCTCACCGGCCTCGCCGAATACCGCAACGGCGGGCTTTTCGTTGACGCCGGCGTGCTGCGGCTGCGCGACGCCACCGCGGTCGCGCGCGCACACGACGTCGGCGCCCCGCTCGTTGTCGAATGGCGCGCGTTGACCGTTGCTTTGCTCGATCGCATCGCGCTGACGATCCGCGCTAAGCTGAACATGAATGCCGCTTCACTGCCGCTGGCGAAGATTCTCCAAGGCGGCACCTGGGCGGCCGGCCGCGCCGTCGCGCTGGAGCGGCGCGCCGATGGTTCGCCGCCGATCAAGGTCATCAGCGACGGCACGGTATTCTGAGGCAGCGCAGGAGAGCAAACATGCAAGGCGTCAACGTGGTCGAGCATCCGCTGGTCCAGCACAAGCTCACCCTTCTGCGCGACAAGACCCGCTCGACCAAATCGTTTCGCGAGCTTCTCAGCGAGATTGGCGCGCTCTTGTGCTACGAGGTGACGCGCGACCTGCCGCTGACCAAAGTGCAGGTCGAGACACCGCTCGCGACCATGATGGCGCCGTCGCTTGCCGGCAAGAAGCTGGTGCTGGCGCCGGTCTTGCGCTCGGGCCTCGTCTTCGCCGAAGGCATGCTCGCTCTCATTCCGGCGGCGCGCGTCGCCCATATCGGGCTCTACCGCGAGCCCGAGACCTTTGCGGCCGTGGAATATTTCTTCAAGGCGCCGGCCGATATTGCCGATCGCCTCGTCATCGTCGTCGATCCGATGCTGGCGACAGCGAACACCGCCGTTGCGGCGGTCGATCGCCTGAAGGAGCGCGGCGCCAAGGACATCCGGCTGGTCTGCCTGCTCTGCGCGCCGCAAGGCATCGATTATTTCCGCTCGTCGCATCCCGATGTGGCGATCTGGACCGCCGCGATTGACGACGAATTGAACGACCACGCCTACATCGTGCCGGGCCTCGGCGACGCCGGCGACCGCGCTTACGGAACGAAATAAATCGAGCCGGGCTAATTAGCGTCCGGCGGCCAGCCGACGCCGCTCGCGTCGTGGATGGTCTTCGCCAGGCTCAAGATCAAAGGCTCTTCAAATCGCGGCGCGACGATTTGCATGCCGACCGGGAGGCCGTCGCGCGTGAGGCCCGCCGGCGCGCTCGCCGCCGGCAGGCTTACCAGCGTTATGAGGAAGGCCGGCGCGATCCAATCGACGTAGTTTTCGAATTTGCGGCCGTTGATCTCGTCGGGAAAGTTCATTTCCAGCGGATAGGGCTTCACCGGCGCCGCAGGTGTGAGCAGAACGTCGAAGCGCTCGAACAATTCGCGGAAGCGGTGAAAGACCTCCCGGCGCTTGCGCTCGGCGGCGGCGAAATCGAGCGCGGTGACTTTCAGCCCCGCTTCGATATTGCCGCGCAGATTGTCGCCAAACTCCCCGATCCGGTCGAGGCGCTCATATTGCTGGCCGACCATCCAGAGGCCGCGCCAAATCTGGTAGGGATCGCGCCCGTCGCCGGCGTCGAACTTGATTTCTTCGACGCGCGCGCCCTGCCCGCTCAGGCGCTGCGCGGCGCTGCGGCAGATGCTGTCGATCTCGGCATCGACGCCGATACCGGCAATGTCGGACACATAGGCGACGCGAAGCTTTGACGGATCGGCGCGGCGCTGCATTTCGGCAAGCGCGCTCGACCACGGCGGCGCCACCGAAATCGGCGACAGCCGGCTAAAGCCGACCAATGCGTCGAGCATCATGGCGGCATCTTCCGCGTCCCGCGCCAGCGGGCCGTGCACCTGGCCCGGGTCCCAGGCGAGCGGCATCGGGTCGTTGGGCGTCAGGCCCGGCGTCGCGCGGATGCCGACAATGCCGCAGAACGCCGCCGGTATCCGGATCGAGCAGCCGAAATCGGTGCCTTGCGCGACCGGCACCATGCCGGTCGCGACGGCGACCGCCGAACCGCCAGACGAGCCTGCCGGGCTCAAGGCCGGGTTCCACGGATTGCGCGTCGGACCGAACAGCGCGTTGGTGGTGTTGGCGCCGCAGGCGAATTCCGGCGTGTTGGTCTTGGCGAGGACGATCGCACCGGCCGCTTTGAG
>DATJYT010000134.1:0-4953 GCA_035499475.1 Xanthobacteraceae bacterium
GCCATGGTCGCTGATCGAGAAGCGCCTTCGTCTTGCCGCCGAAGCGGATTTTGCCATCGCAATCTATAATCCGCGCTCGGCAAGCCGGCCCGAGGGTTTTGCCCGCGCGCTGGATGTTCTGAGAGAAGCCGGCTGCGGCGAGCGCACCATCATCTTCGCGCATGCGGTGACGACGCCGAAAGAGCGGATCGAGACGTTATTGCTGGAAGATGCAAAGCCGGAGATGGCCGACATGGCGACGCTCGTCATCGTCGGTAATTCGGCTACGCGGCGGGTCGGCCGTTGGGTCTATGCCCCGAGGCGCGCGTCATGACCGAGCCACACCAGCACCTCCGCCACGCTCTCGACACGCGGCCGCTCGGGCAGTTTTGGTCGCGCAATCATGATGACGGGGATGCCAAGCTCGCGCGCCGCGTCGATCTTGGCGCGCGCGCCATCGCCACCGGAATTGCGTGCAACCACCCACTCAATGCCGCGCGATTGCATCAATGCGCGATCTCCATCAAGCGTGAAGGGGCCGCGCGAGACGATGACTTCGGCGTCGGGCAGGGGCAGGGCGCCGTCCGAAGCGTCGACAAAGCGCAATGCGTAGGCGTGCTGCGGTTTTGCCGCGAACGGCGCAAGATGCTGACGACCGATCGCGAGGAATACGCTGGCGCGTCGTTCGGGAAGCGCGGCAACCGCCGCAGCGAGGTCGGGCACCTCGATCCAGATATCGCCGGGCGCTCTGCTCCAGGGCGACCGCTCCAGCGCAAGCAGCCGCGTTCCCATCGCCGTGCAAGCTTCGATCGCGTTGCGGCTCATCTCGGCAGCGAACGGATGGGTCGCGTCGATCACATGGGTGATGTGCTCGTGGTGGATGTATTCCGCAAGTCTGTTGGCGCCGCCGAAGCCGCCGATGCGCACGGGCAGTGTGTGTCCCAGCGGAATCCGGGTGCGGCCGGCGTAGGAGTAGATCGCGTCGATCTTTTCGCGCACGAGCGCGTCTGCAAGGCGATTGGCGTCGCCAGTTCCGCCCAGGATGAGGGCGCGCATCATGGCTAATCCCTGGTTGACCATCGTCGGCATCGGCGAAGATGGCCTCGCCGGGCTGTCGGAAGCAAGCCGAAATGCACTTGAAAAGGCTGAGGCCGTATTCGGCGGCGAGCGTCACCTGAAACTCGCCCGCATCGACGGGCGCGGAAAACCCTGGCCGGTGCCGTTCGATGCGGCTTGCGTGCTGGCGCGCCGCGGGCGGCCGACCGCGGTGCTCGCCTCCGGCGATCCGTTCTGGCACGGCGCGGGCAGCAGCCTGGCGGCGCAGTTGCCGCGCGACGAATGGGTCGCCTATCCTGCGCCCTCGACCTTCTCGCTGGCCGCTTCCCGGCTCGGCTGGCGGCTCGAAGAGGTGAGTTGCATCGGCCTGCATGCAGCACCGTTCGAGCGCCTCGTTCCGTTACTTGCGCGCGGCGCGCGGATCATCTGCCTTCTGCGTGACGGAAAGGCGGCGAGCGAAGTTGCCAGCTGGCTGATCGCGCGCGGTTTTGGTGCCTCAAAGCTGTGGATGCTGTCGGCGCTTGGCGGACCGCGCGAGCGCATCTTGGAAAGCCGTGCCGACAACTACGACATGGAGTCGGCGGAGAGCCCGCTCGCGCTTGCGATCGAGGCCGATGGTGCCGCCGGGCTGCCGCGCGTCTCCGGGCTTGCGGATGATCTGTTCAGGCACGACGGCCAGATCACCAAGCGTCCGGTGCGCGCGCTGGCAATGTCGGCGCTGGCGCCGCGACCGGGCGAGCGTCTGTGGGATATCGGCGCCGGTTCGGGGTCGATCTCGGTCGAATGGGCACTCGCCGGCGGAACGGCCGTAGCAATCGAGGCACGCGAAGATCGCGCGGCCAATATCCGCGCCAATGCTGCCGCTTTCGGGTTGGCGCACAGGATCAAAGTCGTTCTTGGAAGCGCGCCGGCCACGCTGGAAGGCCTGGAAAAGCCGACCGCCGTCTTCATCGGCGGCGGGCTGGATGCGGCGATGTTTGCCGCGCTCTGGCCGCTGTTGCCCGAGGGCGCGCGTATCGTCGCGCATTCCGTGACCCTGGAGACCGAAGCGCTGCTCTCGGAACTGCAGCATCGTCTCGGTGGCGATTTGATGCGGATCGAGATTGCGCACGCAGCGCCGCTCGGCCGCATGCGCTCGTGGGAAGCCGCGCGGGCGATCGTGCAATGGAGCGCTGCGAAAGGAGAGGGCGCATGACCGTGCATTTCATCGGCGCCGGACCGGGCGCGCCCGACCTCCTCACCCTGCGCGGCCGCGACCTGATCGCGTCCTGCCCGGTCTGTCTCTATGCGGGCTCGCTGGTGCCGAAAGAGATTCTTTCGCATTGCCCGCCCGGCGCGCGCATCGTCAACACCGCGCCGCTGTCGCTCGATGAGATCGTTGCCGAGATACAAGCCGCGCACGCGCAAGGTCGCGATGTCGCGCGGCTGCATTCCGGCGATCTCTCGGTGTGGTCGGCGATGGGCGAGCAGTTGCGGCGACTGCGCGCGCTCAACATTCCATACTCGATCACGCCCGGCGTGCCGTCTTTTGCGGCCGCTGCCGCAGCGCTCGAAGCCGAGCTGACGCTGCCGGGGCTCGTGCAATCCGTCGTGCTGACACGCACTTCCGGTCGCGCCAGCGCGATGCCGGAGGGCGAAAAGCTCGCCGCCTTTGCCGCGACCGGCGCTGTGCTTGCGATCCATCTTTCGGTACATGTGCTGGATAAGGTGATCGAAGAACTGCTGCCGTATTACGGCGTTGATTGTCCCGTCGCGATCGTCTGGCGCGCGAGCTGGCCGAACCAGCGCATTATCCGCGCCACGCTCGGGACGCTCGAAACATCCGTCGGCACCGAGCTTGAACGCAGCGCGATCATCCTGATCGGCCGCACGCTCGGATCTGCCGATTTCGACGAAAGCCGTCTCTATGCCGTCGATTATGATCGCCGCTACCGGCCCGTCGGCGCCGCGCCGCGCTTCCCGGAGGCATCGTGATGGCGCGGTGCCTGCTCATATCGGCCCCAGCCTCCGGCGCCGGCAAAACCACGCTCACGCTTGCGCTCTCGCGCGCATTCCGGGATCGCGGGCTTGCCGTGCAATGTTTCAAGAGCGGCCCCGACTACATCGATCCGGCTTTTCACGCTGCGGCGACGGGCCGCGCATCGGTCAATATCGATAGCTGGGCGATGCCTCGCGAGACAATCGAGAAGCTGGTCGCGCGCGGACGGGACGCGGATCTCGTCCTGGCCGAGGGCTCGATGGGTCTGTTCGACGGTGTCGCGACGCCGGGTCAATCGGGCAGCGGTGCGAGCGCTGACATCGCCGCAATGATGGGTTGGCCCGTGCTGCTTGTGCTCGATCCCGCGGGGCAGGCTCAGACTGCCGCCGCGGTCGCTGCCGGCTTGCGCGATTTCCGCAAGGGTGTGCGTATCGCCGGCGTCGTGCTCAATCGGATAGCAAGCCCGCGCCATGAAGATCTGGTGCGCAACGCGATGGAGGGCGCCGGCATCGCCGTGCTCGGCGCGCTGCCGCGGCATGCGCCGATATCCTTGCCCGAGCGCCATCTCGGATTGGTGCAAGCGGAAGAACTTGGGCGGCTTGATGAGCTGATCGGGGAAACAGCGCGCTTTGTCAGTGCGCACGTCGATCTCGACGCGGTGTTGCATCTTTCGGAATGCGTGTGGGCGCCACCGAACACAAACGACGCGCCGCGTGTCACGCCGCCTGGTCAGCGTATTGCGTTGGCGCGCGATGCGGCCTTCTCCTTCGTCTATCCGCATATCCTCGAAGGCTGGCGGGCTGCCGGTGCGGAAGTTTTGCCGTTCTCGCCGCTCGCCGATGAAGGTCCGCGCGACGACGCCGATGTGTGCTGGCTGCCCGGCGGCTATCCGGAATTGCACGCCGCGACGATCGCCGCCGGCGGCCGCTTCAAGGCGGCGCTGAAGACATTTGCGCAGACGCGGCCCGTTCACGGCGAGTGCGGTGGCTATATGGTGCTGGGCTCAGGGCTCACCGACGCCAAGGGCGCGCGGCACGAAATGACCGGACTCCTTGGACTGGAAACAAGCTTTGAAAAGCGCCGCATGCATCTCGGCTATCGGCTCGCCGAGCTTGCCGCCGACATGCCGGGTCACGGTTCGGGCCGGCGACTGCGTGGCCATGAATTCCACTATGCCACGATCCTCGCGCAACCTGATCCTCCGCTCGCGACCGTCCGCGACGCAAACGGCGGCAAGGTGTCCGAAACCGGATCGTGCCGCGGGCGCGTCACAGGAACATTCTTTCATCTGATTGCGGAGGGCGCGTGAGCGGCTTTGTGTCCTTTGTCTCTGCGGGGCCAGGCGATCCCGAGCTTTTGACCTTGAAGGCAGTGAGCTGCCTGCGCGCCGCCGATGTCGTGCTCTACGACGATCTCGCCTCCGGCGCGATCCTCGATCACGCGCGCAAGGGCGCGACGCTTGTCTCGGTGGGAAAACGCGCTGGCCGGCCGTCGGCGAAGCAGGAACATGTCAGCCGCCTCTTGGTCGATTATGCTGCGACTGGTGCCAGGGTGGTACGGCTGAAGTCCGGCGATTCCGGCATTTTCGGCCGGCTGGAGGAGGAGGTCGACGCGCTGCGCACCGCCGGCATCGAATACGAGATCGTCCCCGGCGTGACCGCAGCAAGCGCGGCCGCCGCGACAGCGGGGATTCCGCTGACGCGCCGGCACACCGCGCGCCGCGTGCAGTTCATCACCGGCGCCGACGTCAAGGGCGAGCTGCCGGACGATTTCAATTGGAGCGCGCTCGCCGATCCCCGCGCCATGACCGCGGTCTATATGGGTAAGCGGACCTTTCACGCGCTCGCCGCAAAACTGATCGAACACGGCATGTCGCCGGAAACGCCGGCGTTGCTTGCCGAATCAATTGGACATGCCGATCAGCGGCTTGTCCGCACCAC
>DATJYT010000135.1:0-9068 GCA_035499475.1 Xanthobacteraceae bacterium
GGACGTGCCGGAGGCGCAGCCGCTGCCGTCCGACTATACCGAGGAATATCTGCGCGGCTTGCAGACCCAGTCCGGCAAGCTCGAGTTCGAATGCAATTCGCTCAAGCGCTTCAACGACCCCGAACGTCCGCCGATCGTCAAATACGAGCCGTCCTGGGAAGGCGCGCATTCGGGCGAGCGGTTCGAGCTCTATCCATTCCAGCTTCTGACGCCGCACTCGAAATATTCCTTCCACACCCAGGGCGACGGCAAGGATTCCTTTTTGCTCAACATCGAGGACCACCGCGTCAAGGTCGACGGCTACTACTATTGGATCGTGCGCATGAACGCCGACGACGCCAAGGCGCGCGGCATCAACAAGCACGACCTCATCAAGGTGTTCAACGATCGCGGCGCGGTGATCTGCGCCGCGCTGCCGACCCAGCGCCTACCGCGCGGCGTCGCGCACGGCTATGAGTCCTCCGCGATCTACGATCCGATGGGCGAGCCCGGCAAATCGGTCGATCGCGGCGGCTGCCTCAACCTGCTGACGCCGGAGCGCACGCAGACCAAGACGACTCACTCGCTCGCCGGCGCCAATTCGCTGGTGCAGATCGAGCTCTGGGACGGACGCACCGAGCACATGTCCGCGGTCTTTGCGGCCATGGAGAAGGATAAAGAGGTCAAGCGCGCGCTCAAGGAAGCGCATCTAGTCCCGGCGAAGTGACGGCGTGCAACACCGTCATCGTCCGCGCAGGCGGACGATCCAGTAATCGCAGCAAGGGAGAAAGAGCCGCAACGTGAGCGGCTACTGGATGCCCCGCCTTCGCGGGGCATGACAGGAGTGAGAGTGGTCTCGATGAAAAAATGGAATCTCATCATCGACGTGGCCGAGTGCACCAACTGCAATCTGTGCACGCTCGCGGCCATGGATGAATATGTCGGCAACGAATTTCCGGGCTATTCGGCGCCGATGCCGAAGCACGGCCACAAGTGGATCAACATTCTGCAGAAGGAACGCGGGCAGATCCCGATGATCGACATCGCCTACGTTCCGACCATGTGCAACCACTGCGACGATGCGCCCTGCATCAAGGCGGCGCCGAAGGGCGCGATCAAGAAACGCAGCGACGGCATCGTCATCATCGATCCGGTCACCGCCAAAGGGCAGAAACAGATCGTCGACGCTTGCCCTTATGGCCACATCTGGTGGAACGAGGAATTGGGCCTGCCGCAGCACTGGACGTTCGATGCTCACCTGATCGACCAGGGCTGGACCAAGACGCGCGGCGACCAGTCCTGCCCGACCGGCGCGATGCGCGCCATCAAGATCGAGGATGAGGAGATGGCGCGCATGGCGCGCGATGAGGGCCTCGAAGTGATGAAGCCCGAGCTCGGCGCCAAGCCGCGGGTTTATTACCGCAACCTGTGGCGCTACGCGAAATGCTTCATCGGCGGCTCGGTGTCCGAGGAGAAGAACGGCATCATCGATTGCGTCGAGGGCGCCAGCGTCCAGCTCGTCAAGGACGGCACCGCGATTGCGGTGACGACCACCGACAATTACGGCGATTTCAAATTTGACAAACTCGACGAGGATTCCGGGCGATACACCGTGCAGGTTTTCGCCAGCGGACGATCGAAGACCGTAGATGCGATGCTCGGAGCGAGCGTCAATCTGGGTGAGATAAGATTGTAACGGTTGTCATCATCCGCGGCGGCGGATGATCCAGTAACCACCGAACGTTTAGTCCCGCTCGGCAGCCAAGACCGAACGCAAGCGCTTACTGGATGCCCGCCTTCGCGGGCATGACATGGCGTCAAAACCCGCGCGGGCCGAACACTTTGATACCGAGCTTCTTCTCCATCGCCCGGCCGAAACGGTATTTCATTTCCGGCCCTTCGTAATTCGCCGGCGGCGCGCGCTGATAGTCGGGCTCGGCCTCGATGCGCAAGCGGATGAAATAGGGGCCGGGCGCGGCGACAATCTCCGGCATTCTGCGGTCGAGGTCGGCGAGATTGTCGATGGTGACTGCCTGCTGGATGCCCGCGCCGCGCGCCATCGCCGTGTAGTCGGCGCCGTCCTGGTTGACCATCGGCATGGTCTCGACGGTCTGATAGCACTGATTATCGACGACGAAGTGCTTGAGGTTCTTCGGCTGCTGTCCCGCTTCGGTGATCAGGCAGCCGGTGTTCATGCACAATGAACCGTCGCTGTTCAGCACCCACACCGGCGTCTCGGGAATCGACAGCGCGAGCCCGAGCGCGAAGCTTGCCGCAAAACCCATCGCGCCGTGCATGTAAAAGGAGTCCTCGCTGCGCGTGACCGCCCACCATTCGTTCGCCGCCATGCCGAGCGCACAAACCACAACCGCGTCGCCGCGGTGCTTGGCGAGCACCTGCATACATTCATTGGCTTTCATGCGGTGGTCCCCAGCAGCTTCTTGGTAAGGAACAGCACGAACGGCCGTTTCTGCAGCCGGTGCCACTCATAGGCGTTGGGGATGTCCTCGATCTCTTCTTCCTTGTCGATGATCTTGTACGGATAGTCGTAGGCCTGCAGCAGCGGGATGGTGCGGCGGCCCTGCACTTCCTGATAGACCTTGTGATCGTCGATCGAGCCGCGGCCGCTGACGATGCAGAATACCGGGATGGCGTGGCGCAGGCACAGCGTCGCCATCTCGCCCGTGCAGGTGAGCAGCCCGGTATTGCCGAAAATCGCGACCGAGCGCACGCCGCCGAAAAACGCGCCGGCGCAGATGCAGATGGTCTCCGCTTCGCGCCCGACCCGCACATGGCGGATGGCGTTGTCCTTCTCGATGCGGCGGATCAGCGTGTTGACCCAGTCGTCCGGCAGGCTCGCTGCCAGCGTTACGCCGGCCTTAACGAGCTGGGCGTGAATTTTCTCGTTGACGTCCATGACAGCTGTTCTTTCGTACGCTTTATGCGACCATATGAGATCAATCGACGATGAGCAACGCATCGGTGTCGAGATAATCCGAAAGAAGCTCGCAGCCGCCGGGCGTGATCAGCATCATATCTTTGTTCTGCATGCCGAAGCCGAAGCCAGTCTCGTAGACCAGCGGCTCGACGCCGAGCACCATGCCGGCTTCCAGTGGCTGATCGGCGCCGCCGCCCAGATAGGGATCTTCGTGGAGATGCAGCCCGATACCGTGGCCGACAAACGAGATCGGCGGCAAATCGAGCTCGGCGAGCTTCTTGAGATAAAGCTCGTAGATCGCCCGCGTCGAAGCGCCGGGTTTGATCACGTCGAGCAGCAGGTGCTTGCAGGCGGTGAGGTTCGCCCAAATCCGCTCCGCGTGCGGCGGCGCGACGCCGATCGCAGCGGTGCGGCAGACACCGGCGTGGTAGCCGGCGATCATCGGGAAGATCTCGACGCGGCAGACATCGCCCCGCCTGAGCACCCGATCGGTCGGGCCGACATTGGGAAACACGCTGCGCTCGCCGGTCGCCACGATCATCAGCTTGAAATACTCGCCGCCCTGCTCGTAGACACCGCGCGTCAGCGCTGCGGCAATATCCATCTCGGTCGATCCGGCGCGGACGGAGCGGTAGGCGTCGGTGATGGATTTATCGGCGATGCGCGACAGCCGGCGCAGGATTTCGATCTCCTCCGGCGTCTTGATCTCTCGCAGCCGCGACAGCAGGCGTTGCGCCGGCGCGAAAGTCGCTTGCGGCAACAGTTCGCACAGCACCTCGTGGTCGCCGGTCGGAAGATAGTCGGTCTCGATGCCGATGCGCGCGGCGGCCAGACCGTGCTTGCGCAGGAGGTCGGCGAGCACCGGCATGGCGTCGAACTTGAACTCGCGCCACACCGCAATCTCGGTGCCGGCCGGCGCCTTGGCGCGGATGGTACTTGCTTCCATGTCGACGCTGACGAGCGCAACATTGCCGTCGGCCGTAACCAGCACCATGGCGTGACGCCAGCGCATCAGCGGCTGGGTCGGCGACAGGAAACCGGTAACGTAGGCGAAATTCTCCGGGGACAGCGCGACCAGCGCGTCGAGCCCCGCCTCCTTCATGGCTTTGACTTGCCGCGCGATCACCTCCTGGCGCATGCGCCTTACGCTCCACCGCCCGCTGGAACCGCATAACGGCGCACTTTCGCTTCATCGACCGCAATGCCCATGCCGTCGCCGTGCGGCAACTCGATCGCGCCGTCCACGAAGCGCATCGACGCGGCGATGAGGTCATCCTTGTAATAGATGCCGGCGAGGTTGCCCGACTGCGCTTCGGCCGGCGTCGAAACCGGCACCACGCAAGACAGCACCACCGGCTCGGCGGCGGCGGCAAGCTGCAGATTGGCGAGATTGCCGACGCCGGTCTCGACCGAGCCGTTGACGTTGCAGATGAGACCCGCGGCCCGCGCCACGGCGGCCACTTCCATGGCCCGATAAAGGCCGCCAGGCTTGGTGGTGTAGATGGAGACGATCTGCGCGGCGCGCTTCTCGACGATTTGGATCACGTCGTGCGCATTCCAAGCGCTTTCGTCCGCCATCACCGGGACGTCGACAGCGCGCGCGACCTCGGCGAGGCGCTCGATGCCCTCGACCGGCTGCTCGAAATAAATGAGATCGAACACCTCCATGCGGCGCAGCGTGCGGATCGCTTCGCCCGGCGTGCGGTAACCCATATTGGCGTCGACACACAGCGCGACGCCGGCCCCGACCGTCTCGCGCACGCGCCGCACCATATCGACGTCGCGATCGGGATCGACACCGACCTTGATCTTGATGGTGCGAATGCCTTCGCGCGCAACCTGCGCCGCTTCGCGCTCGGCCTCCTCGAAACCGAGGAGCCCGATCGAATGCGTCACCGGAATATTGCGGCGAATGGCGCCGCCGAGCAGCCGATGCACCGGCAGCGCGCACTGTTTGCCGGCGAGATCGTAAGCGGCGAACTCGACCGCGGCCTTGGCATAGGGATAGCCCTTGATGGCGCGATCCATGCGCGCGTGCAGTTCGACGATCTGTCCCGGCATGCAGCCGGTGACGGCCGGCACGAGGTAACGTGCGATCACGTGCGCGGTTGTGCCGGGCGTTTCGCCGAAATAGCGACCGAACTCGCCGCCCCAATCCTTGAGCGCCGGCGCCTCGCCCCAGCCGGCGAGCCCCGCCTCGTCGGTCATTTTGACCAGAACATAGCCGCCGATCGGCTCGGTGAGACCAGTCCACTTGTGCTCGCGGCGGGTCGGCAGCGCGACGTGACGCAATTCAATCGCCGCGATAGGGGCTTCGGCCATGCTCACGCGCCGGTCTCAACGTCTCGGCCCGAGACTATCGGCGCGAACAATCCATGGCAAACCGACGGCCTTATCCGCTCAGGCGCGCTCCGCAGCGAGCGCTCGCGCCGCACGCCGGGCACCCGCCTCAGTCGCGCACTTGGCAAGGTGAGCGTCACGGTTGATCACTTGCAAGTTCGGCAGGCCCCAATAGTCGAGCAGCACCGGCCATGGCGCGTCGCGATATTCGCCCCATACCCGGAACAGCGGGACGCGGTGATCGACCTCGGCGGTCTTCCACAACCGGCTGCCGGTTTGGCCGCAGCGCCGGGCTTGCAGGCGGCGCAAAAGCCGAGCTTGCTCGCTCGGCGCGTTCCAGAATTGCCAGGCGATCACGCAGGCACAGTGCCAGATCGCGTTCTTGTTCGGACCGGCATCCCAAAGATCGGCATGCCAGCCGAAGCGATAGACCGGCTGGCCGCACACGCAGCAAAAGCCGGGGCCGCGCGCGTAGGCGCGCTCGCGATAAGGCGCGGGCGGCGATCGAAACGTTGCCGGCATTCCGCTGTTGCGATCATCGCCGAGCCGCCACGTCCAGCCGGCAGGTGCGCCGCTGCGCGCCGCCAGCGCACGCGCCAAGCGGTCGGCGCGAAAAGGGTGAGCACGCCAATAGGAATCGATCGCGAGCCGCGGCGTCGGCGGCACGAAAGGACGAGTCAGCGCGCGCGCCAGGACCAGTGGCGGAAATATTTTCGGCAAAGCCCTGGTGAGGCGCGCAACGGCGCGCCGATTGATATCCGCCTTTCGCTCTTGCCATTTGGACATGGGGTGGACATTGGGGCCGAGTTGGGGCTTCTGCCCACCATGGTGCCAACAAAGCCCTAAGTGTTCGTGACCGGCGGCCATGCGCCTGCGGCGTGCCTGACGCCCGCGCCTCACATCGTCATTGATTTGTCGGGCCGATCACCCGTAGCCTAGAGAGAATGCCAGTTCCGGCCGCGATTGCGGCCGCGTCCAAGAAAACATGGCGATCGAGGAAATGCCAAGGAGCCTCCGATGCTCTCCAAATCGTTGTTCGCTATTCTGACGGCATCGCTTTTGACCGCCAGCGCGCTGACGCCTGCCCGCGCCGCCGATATGTCGTTCGAGCGCGCGCTCAATGCCGACAAGGAGCCGCAGAACTGGATTCTGCATCACCAGAATTATCAGGGCCACCGCTTCTCACGCCTCAAGGAGATCACCACCGATAACGTGAAGGGCCTCAAGGTCGCCTTCACGATCGGCCTGGGCGGACTCGAAGCGGGCGGGCGCGCCGCCACCGGCAACCTCGAGGCGACCCCGCTGGTCGACGACGGCATTATGTATGTGACCGACGGCTGGGGCTCGGTCTATGCGATCGACGTTACCAGCGGCAACAAGGGCGTTATCAAGTGGAAGTTCAATCCCGGCATTGACCGCGCCTGGGCCGGCGACGTCGCCTGCTGCGGCATCAACAACCGCGGCGTAGCGCTATGGAAGGACAAAGTGATCTCGGCCGCTCTCGACGGCCGCATGTTCGCGCTCAACCGCGCCACCGGCGAACAGATCTGGGAGCGCAAGATCGCCGATCCGGCCTTGGGCGAGACCATCACGCAGGCGCCGCTGGTGGTGCGCGACATCGCCATCGTCGGCATCGCCGGCGGCGAATATGGCATCCGCGGCTTCATCGACGGCACCGATCTCAACACCGGCAAGCAAGCCTGGCGCACCTATACGATTCCCGGCAAGGGCGAGCCAGGCAACGAGACCTGGAAGGACGGCAAGGACCGTTGGATGCACGGCGGCGCATCGGTATGGGTGACGGCGACCTACGACAAGGACACCGACACCATCTATCAGGGCATCGGCAATGCCGGTCCCGACTACGATCCCGAATACCGTCCGGGCGACAACAAATGGGCGGCAAGCGTACTGGCGCTCAATCCGACGACCGGCGCCATCAAGTGGGGTTTCCAGTACACGCCGAACGATCCCTACGACTATGACGAAATCTCCGAGCACCAGATCATCGACGAGACGGTGAACGGGCAGCCTCGCAAGCTCGTCGTGCACGGTGCCCGCAACGGCTTCTATTACGCGCTCGATCGCGCCAACGGCTCGTTCGTGGCCGGCAGGCAATATGTCGATGAGTTGAACTGGACCAAGGGGCTCGACCCCAAAACCGGCAAGCCGGTCGACTACGATCCGACCAAGGACGTCCAGCCCTACGTGCCGGGGACCCACGCCACGCGCGCCAATCCGATCGGCACGCGCTGTCCGGCAACCAGCGGCGGCAAGAATTGGGAACCGGCGGCGTTTAATCCCGAGTTGAATCTGATCTACATCCCATCGACAGAAGGATGCAGCATCATCGAGGGTGTCACTCAGGCCGACTTCGTCGATCAGGGCGGCACGGTGAAGCCGCGCGACCGCTTCGCCGGCGGCGGCAACAAGGTGCTTAGGCAGACCACCGGCGCTGTCAAGGCGCTCGATCCGGTCACAGGCGAAGTCAAAGCTGTGGCGCGCACCGACTTGCCGAACTGGTCCGGCGTGCTCGCCACCGCCGGCAATCTGGTTTTCACCGGAATGTGGGAAGGCGCGGTCGTCGCCTATGACGGGCGCACCATGCAGGAAGTGTGGCGCTTCGACACCGGCTGCGGCGTGATGGCGCCGCCGATCAGCTACTCGGTCAATGGCAAGCAGTACATCGCTGTAGCGGTCGGACCGCACTGGCTTGGCGTCAAGCCGACGGCGCTGAAATACGCAAATCCGTGCTCGATGCTCTACGTGTTCACGCTCTAAGCTTGCCGGGTGCGCGCGGGAGCGCATTGCCGAACTCCGGCCGCCCGGCCAACGCAAAAGAAATTATCAATCGTCTCAATCGGGAGGAGATGTGATGAAGTCTCTCATTCGGACCAGTCTGCTCACGACGGCGCTCTTTGCCGCAACAGCACTCACGCCGGTGCGCGCAGCCGACATGACCTTTGATCGTGCGCTTAATGCCGACAAGGAGCCGCAGAACTGGATCCTGCACCATGGCGATTATCAGGGTCATCGCTTTTCCGGCCTGACCGAGATCAACGCCGACACCGTCAAAAACCTGAAGCTGGTCTTCAGCGTCGCGCTGAGCGGTACCCAGAGCGGCGGCCGTTACGCGTTCGGCAATCTGGAAGCGACGCCTTTGGTCGACGAAGGCATCATGTACGTTCCCGATGGTTGGGGCTCGGTCTATGCGATCGACGTCACGAGCGGCAAGAAGGGCACGATCAAATGGAAATTCGATCCAGGCATCGATCGTGCCTGGGCCGGCGACGTGGCCTGCTGCGGCGTCGATAATCGCGGCGTCGCCTTGTGGAAGGACAAGGTGATCTCGATTGCGCTCGACGGCCGCATGTTCGCCATCAACAAGGCCACCGGCGAGATGGTGTGGGAGCACAAGATCGCCGACCCGGCACTCGGCGAGACCATCACCATGGCGCCACTGGTGGTGCGCGACACCGCGATCGTCGGCCCGGCCGGCGGCGAATTCGGCATCCGCGGTTTCATCGTCGGCATCGACCTCAATACCGGCAATGAGGCGTGGCGCACCTACACGATTCCGGGCGCCGGCGAGCCCGGCAACGAGACCTGGAAAGACGGCAAGGATCGCTGGAAACACGGCGGCGGTTCGGTCTGGGAGACCGCTACCTACGATGCCGAATCCGACACGATCTATCAGGGCGTCGGCAATGCCGGTCCGGACTGGGATCCGCAATATCGTCCCGGCGACAACAAATGGGCGGCAAGTGTGCTGGCGCTCGACCCCAAGAACGGCAAGATCAAATGGGGCTTC
>DATJYT010000136.1:0-13877 GCA_035499475.1 Xanthobacteraceae bacterium
GAACGCCAGGAAGCTTGCGGCCGAAGCAATAGGGACATTTTGGTTGACATTCGGTGGCTGTGGCAGCGCCGTGATCGCTGCCGGTTTCCCCCACGTCGGCATTGGCCTCCTCGGCGTGGCTTTGGCATTCGGTCTCACCGTGCTCACAATGGCCTATGCCATCGGTCATGTGTCAGGCTGCCACCTCAATCCGGCGGTGACGGTCGGATTGACATGCGGCGGACGGTTTCCGCCCGGCCAGGTGTTGCCGTACATCGTCGCGCAAGTCTTTGGCGCGATCGTCGCCGCCGCGGTGTTGTATGCCATCGCCAGCGGTTCGCCGGACTTCAGCCTTGCCGGCGGCTTTGCGGCCAACGGCTATGGCGATCACTCGCCGGGCAAGTATAGCCTGGGCGCCTGTTTGCTCACTGAAGTCGTACTGACGATGATGTTTCTCTTCGTCATCATGGGCGCGACCCATGGCAAGGCGCCAGCCGGCTTTGCGCCGATCGCGATCGGCCTGGCGCTGACGCTCATTCATCTGATCAGCATCCCGGTCACCAACACGTCGGTCAATCCGGCCCGCAGCACCGGTCCGGCGCTTTTCGTCGGCGGCTGGGCGCTGACGCAGCTTTGGCTGTTTTGGGTGGCACCCTTGATCGGCGCCGCCGCCGGAGGGCTGCTGTATCGATGGCTCAGCGCCGAACCGGAAAGCGAGGTGACAGGGCAGACGCGCGCGGCGAGTTCGTGAAATCGGGCACGAACGCTACGGCATCAAGTGAAGGGCCTGGAGAAGCAAAATGAGACGGATCGCTCCCGTAGCCGCATTGGCTCTTGCGCTTGGCGCTGGCATCGCGCCGGCGGCGCAGGCGCAAACCGTGACGGCCAACGAAGTCCGTGCCATCGCCAAGGAGGCCGTGATATGGGGCTTCCCGCTGGTCGACAATTATCGCATCCAGTACTCGTATTTCGTCGATCGCGGCGGTCCCGAATACAAGGCACCGTGGAACACGCTCTTCAACAATGCGCGCGTCTACACGCCCGAAGACAAGGCGGTGCAGACGCCCAATTCCGACACGCCTTACTCGTTCGTCGGCGCCGATCTGCGCGCCGAGCCGCTGGTGATCACGGTGCCGGCGGTCGAGCGCGGGCGTTACTACTCGGTGCAATTCATCGACATGTACACGTTCAACTTCGCCTATGTGGGCAGCCGGGCGACCGGCAACGGCGCCGGCAGTTTCATCCTCGCAGGGCCGTATTGGAACGGAAACAAGCCGCCGAACGTGAAAGCGGTGATCAAATCGGAGACGGAGTTCGCGTCCGCCATTATCCGCACGCAGCTCTTCAGCCCGGCCGACATCGACAACGTCAAGAAGGTGCAGGCCGGCTACAAGGTGCAGGCGCTCTCGCAGTTTCTCGGCAAGCCGGCGCCGTCACCCGCGCCGGTCATCAACTTCGTCAAGCCGCTGGCGGCGGAGGAGGAACGCAGCTCGCTCGATTTCTTCGGCGAGCTCAACTTCATCCTGCAATTCTGCCCGACCAATCCGGCCGAGGCGGCGCTGCGGGCGCGCTTTGCCAAGATTGGCATCAGCCCCGGCAAGAAGTTTGATCCCAACGCGCTCACGCCCGGAATGCATCAAGCCTATCAAGACGGCATGGCGGACGCCTGGAAGGCTTTCGCCGACTACAAGGCCAATGAACTGGACACCGGGAAGTTGTCGAGCGCGGACGGCTTCGGCACGCGCGCGCATTTGAAGGGCAATGCCATGGCCCGCATGGCCTCCGCCGTATTGGGCATTTACGGCAACTCGAAGGAGGAGGCGATTTACCCGGTTTATTTCACCGATTCCGCCAGGCAGAAGCTCGATGGCGCGCACCGCTACATCATGCACTTGTCGGGGGATCAATTGCCGCCCGTCAACGCCTTCTGGTCGCTGACCATGTATCAGTTGCCGGCAAGTCTCCTCTACGCCAATCCGCTCAACCGCTATCTGATCAATTCGCCGATGCTGCCGAGCCTCAAGCGCGACGCCGACAACGGCATCACGCTCTACGTCCAGCACGACTCACCCGGCGCCGACAAGGAATCCAACTGGCTGCCGGCGCCGGGCGGGGCATTCCTCGTGGCGATGCGGCTTTATTGGCCGAAGCCCAACGCCCTCAACGGCAAATGGAGCGCGCCGCCGTTGCAGCGAGTGGATTGATAGAGGACAATCCAACATTGGCGGAAGGGGTGAGATTCGAACTCACGAGGGAGCGTAAACCCCCTGGCGGTTTTCAAGACCGCTGCCTTAAACCACTCGGCCACCCTTCCGTGTCGGCAACATCCAGCATGATCATTAGTGAAGCGTGTTTTCCTTTGGGCCTTCCTTCGCCCGCCGAAGCGGGCTTCGCGAAGGCGGAAACCGGTTTCCACTCCCGGAACATGCTTTAGGGGTTGCCAAATTGAGGATGGGTTGGCAACCCCGGTCACCTTGGACACAAGTTGGACAGATCGCCCCCTCATCGCAATGCGCCTTTCGGTCCCGTCCTTATTTCGACCGCAGCCGACGCGACCTCTTCAATCCCGGATGTCCTGCAGGAACCATTCGGTGGGAATTTCCCGGCCGAGACCGGCCGTTTTCGCCAATTCGTAAACCTTGCCGCAGACCGCATAGAATTGCGCGCCTTGCAGGTTACCGCGTTCCGAATAGGTAATCTGATCGCGGCTGGTGCGGCCCTTGCTGACACCCATAACGAGATCGGCCAGAGTGACGCGCTTGTCGGGCAGGGCATTGCCGTGTACGCGGGCGCCGCGGCGGCCGTCGCCGAATTTCGGCTGATCGGGCCTTGCTTCCCATCCGAGAAATTCGTCGTCGATACCGAGTTCCGGCTTGCCGACCGGCGCCGGCGCGTCGCCGAAGCGGAGGTAGACATCGACCCGGCGAAGGCTCTCGGCGTCGGGTTTGCCGCTGCCGCCGACGTTGACGATGTGGGCTCCCTTCTCGAGCAGAGTGCCGTCGATCACCGGCACGGCGGAATCGGTCAGGCCGGCGACGATGTCTGCGCCTTTGTAGATATCTTCGGGACGGTCACAGACCACGACCTCAATGTTATAGGTCGCCGCCATTTCGCGGCCGAATTTTTCGCGATTCTCCTGTGTCGGGCTGAAGACTTGCAATCTCTTGATATCGCGGACGGCGGTGAAGGCCCGCATGTGGGCGCGCGACATCCCGCCGGTGCCCAGCATGCCAATGACCGCGGCATCGACGTTCGCCATATATTTCACGCCGATGCCGCCGTCGGCGCCGACGCGCATATGCTGAAGGTGGCCGTCGTTGATAAAGGCGAGCGGCTCGCCGGTCTCGGTCGAGGTCAGTAGAATGAGGCCGCAGAACAGGCCGGGGCGCGTGCAATATTTTTCCTGTGTGACCACGCCGCGTGATTGTGTCTCATAGATCACGTCGGATTTCATCCTGATGGCGAAGTAGCCCGCGGTCGAGCCACCCTCCATGGTGCCCCATTGATAATTCTTGGCCGGGTCGCTGGTCGGGATGCGGATATCGATGCGCGGCCTGCACACCGCCTCCCGTCTCGCCAGCGCAAGATAGGCCTCCTCAAGCGCCGCCATCGTGGTGTCCATCGTCAAGACCTTGGCGACGTCGGCATTGTTGATGATGAGCGTCATGCAGCGAGCGTCCCGTCCCAAATTCGCATCGGGGAAATCCGAGCGACCTGGTGGAATATGCCATACTTCTGGTCATGCGCGTTTGCCCTCTGGCACCGCGCGTTTCTTGCCGCCATGGTGGCGGAAACGGCGACGCGTTCGCGCTCGAAGCGCTATAATCACCCATAGACTTTTGAGTTCGCATGCCATTTCCGAAGCGTTTTGTCGCAGCCCCCAGCCGACACGCCAGTCGTAAACTGGTCGCCCCGGACGTTGTTTTTCGGTACCAATAGGCGCGGTCTCAAATAATATGCCGTAGCATCCCGACTGAATTTGCCGCGAGAACACCTTGATGCGAATGAACCGAATGTCTCTCCTCCTGGTCCTACCGGCCTTTGCGCTCGCAGCCGCGGCGCCGGCGCGGGCCGATGATTTCTATAAGGGGAAGGTTTTCACCATCGTGGTCGGCTTCTCGCCCGCGGGCGGCTACGACAACTACGCCCGCGATCTCGCCCGCTATATCGGCAACCACATCCCCGGCGATCCGACCGTCATCGTGCAGAACATGCCCGGCGCCGGCAGCCTCACTGCGGTGCGCTATCTCAATCTCACTGCGCCGAAGGACGGCACGGTGATGACCATCTTCAATCCCGGCCTCGTCACCCAGTCCGTGGTACAGCCCGAAAAGGTCAATCTCGATTTCCGGAAATATGCCTGGGTCGGCGTCGTCACGCCGGATTATCGGGTCTGCTACGGCTATGGGCCGAACGGCGTGAAGAGCTGGGATGACATGATGCACCGCAAGGAGTTCGTGCTCGGCTCGACCGGCAAGGGCTCCGGCAATTACATCAACGGCGCTGTCTTGCGCACTGTCTTTCATGCGCCGGTCAAGCAGGTGTTGGGCTTCCCGGGCAGCGCCGAGCAGCGGCTGGCGATCGAGCGCGGCGAACTCGACGGCGATTGCGGCTCCTACAGCAGCATTCCGCTGGAATGGATCAAGGACGGTTTGGCGCATTCTTTCGTGCGTTTCAGCCGTAACCGGCCACCGGAGATTCCCGAGAGCGCAGTCTTTATCAACAGCTTTGCCAAGAGCGACGAGCAAAAGCAGCTCTTGAACTTGCTCAATGGCGGCGATGAAGTCGGGCGACCCTTCATCATGTCGAAGGACGCGCCGCCGGATCGTATCGCCGTCATCCGCAAGGCCTTCAATGACACGATGCAGGACCCGGCGTTCCTCGCCGACATGCAAAAGCAGCAGCTTCCGGTGCATCCGTTGACCGGCGAAGAGTCGGAGACGATCATTAACGAGCTACTTAAGGTCCCGGCGGCGATCGTCGCCGAAGCCAAGCCGATTTACGAATAGGTGAGGCGGGGACGCGACGCTGACCCGGCTGCCGCGGCAAGCTTCCGTTCACTATGGCGGCCGGCGCAGACATTTTTGCCACATTCTGACCACGCTGGAATCCGATACCCTTGGGACAGGGACAGGGGACGATGCGGGGCCGGCCTCACGCGAAAATGCGGTATTTTGCGTCGGCCGGGACATGCGCCGTCCTGTGCTTCGTGCTCGCCGCTTGCTCTAATTCCAGGCGAGTCGATCCGCTTTACGGCGTGTCGGCGAGTCCCCGTGTTGTCGATTCCGGCGAACCCGTTCCCAAGGGCGGCGGCGTCTATCGCCTCGGCCAGCCCTATACGGTCGCCGGCCAAGTCTACGTGCCGGAGGAAAATTCGCATTATTCGGCGGTTGGTCTTGCCTCCTGGTACGGCGACGATTTCCATGGCCGTCAAACGGCTAACGGGGAAGTCTTCGACCTGAATGGCATCTCGGCCGCGCATCCGACGCTGCCGTTGCCCAGTTATGTCCGCGTGACCAATCTCAATAACGGCCGCTCGCTGATCGTACGGGTCAACGATCGTGGGCCCTACCGCACCGGCCGCATCATCGATGTCTCGGTGCGGGCGGCGCAGCTTCTGGGATTTCACAGCCGCGGCACTGCTCAGGTCCGGGTCGAATATGTCGGCCGCGCGCCGATCGAAGGCTCCGACGACCGCATCCTTGAGGCGACCTTGAGGGAGAACCAGCCGGCGCCGCCGCCCTGGACCGTGCGGCTGGCATCCGCGAATGCGCCGCTCGTTTTGCCGCCACAGCCGCCGCCGATCCGCGAAGTCTCCCTTCCGGCACAGCCCCCGGCGCACGCCATGTCGTATGCGGACTCCTTCGGCGGCCGCGACGGCACCGACCAATTTCTCAACGGCCGCGGGCTTTACTGAAATTCACGGACTGGAATTGGCGTCTCCTGCGGCACATTGGCGTTTGCCCATGCAAAGTCGTGGGCGCCCTATTGCGCACCGGATTTTTGAGTGAGAATTTGGCCGCGGCGGGTGGAGGCGCTCTTGTTGGTGCGGCATTGCGGAGGGCCGTTTTCGGCGAACGCGCTGCGCGTGGTCGCGGCCGTTTTCCTGTTCGTCATGATGGCGTCCGCATTGACCGGCGCGCGCGCGGCGCCGACGGCTGCGCCGGCGAAAAAGGACGAGGGATTCCAGACCAACATTCCCGCCGCCATCGTGCTCGATCCCGATAGCAACAGCGTGCTGTTCGAGAAGAACGGCGATCAGCCAGTCGCGCCGGCAAGCCTCGCCAAGCTGATGACCCTCGAATACGTCTTTCACGAGATCAAGCAAGGGCACATCAAACTCGACGACGAATACGTCATCAGCGAAAACGCCTGGCGAAAGGGCGGGGCGCCTTCGCACGGCTCCACGATGTTCGCTGCGATCCACAGCCGGGTGCCGCTCGACGATCTCATCCACGGCATCATCGTCGACTCCGCCAACGACGCCTGCATCGCGATCGCCGAGGCTCTCGCCGGCAACGAAGCCGATTTCGGCGCCATGCTGACCAAGCGCGCGAGAGAGATCGGGCTCGAAAATTCAACCTTCACCAACGCCACCGGCTTTTCCGACCCGAACCTGAAAGTGACGGTGCGTGACATGGCGCAGCTTGCGCGCCACATCATGCAAAGCTATCCGGACTTCTATCCGTATTTCGCCGAGCGCGAGTTCACCTGGAACAAGATCCGGCAGCAGAACCGCAACCCGCTGCTTGGCATGGGCATTGGCGCCGACGGGCTGAAGACCGGCGAAACCGCGGAGGCCGGATTCAACTTGGTCGGCTCTGCGGTTCAGGACAATTTCCGGCTCATTGTTGTGGTCACCGGAGCCAAATCCGACAAGGAGCGCGGCGAGGAAGCGAAGAAACTCCTCGACCTCGGCTTCCACGGCTTTGAGGCGAAGGTTCTGTTTGCCGAGGGGCAGACGATCGGCGAGGCCAAGGTATTCGGCGGTGACGTCAGCTACGTGCCGCTGGTCGCTCCCGGCACTATCAAGGTGATGATGCCGCGCAACAGCAACGAGCGTCTCATTGCACGCATCGTCTATACCGGTCCGGTGCCGGCGCCGGTCATCAAGGGTCAGCCCATCGGCAAGCTCAAGGTGTGGCGCGGCGAAAACCTCGCCCTTGAAGCGCCACTGGCGGCGGCCGACGATGTCGGGAAGGGCACCATGTCCCAGCGCGCCATGGACGGCGCGACCGAATTGATGATCGGCCTGTTCCGCGCCGGCGTGAACAAGCTATGACGGTTGCCTCGGGCGATGCCAGCCGAGCGGGGTGAGCCTATATTGTATCTTGTAACGCTGACTTGGCCTTATGTGGTTTGGATAAAAACGAGCGCAAGTCTTTGGTTTTTATGTAGAGATATGGTTTGACGGCGTAATCGGCAGGGCGCGATTCTGTCTTCAAAGTGCGGCTGAGATGCGAGGCAAGTTCATCACGTTCGAAGGCGGCGAGGGCGCCGGCAAATCGACCCAGGCGGCGATGCTGGCGCTGCGGCTGGAGGCGCTCGGCCTCGGCGTTGTGATGACCCGTGAGCCCGGCGGTTCGCCGGGTGCGGAAATCATCCGCCACGTCCTTTTGTCCGGGGCCGCCAAGCCCTTGGGCGCGGATGCCGAAGCGATCTTGTTCGCCGCGGCGCGCCAGGACCACATCCGCTGCACCATCGAGCCGGCGCTCGCCGCCGGCAAATGGGTGATCTGCGACCGGTTTATCGATTCGACGCGGGTCTATCAGGGCAGCCTCGGCAAAGTCGATCTGAAGCTTATCAAGGGGCTCGAGCGCATCGTCGTCGGCGATCTCGCGCCCGACCTGACCCTTGTCCTCGACGTGCCGGTGGATATCGCGCTGGCTCGGGCCGCCGGCCGCCGGCGCGGCGGCGCGCCCGACCGCTTCGAGGCGGAGAGCGTGGAGTTTCATAAAAAATTGCGTGGCGCTTTTCTGGCGCTTGCCGCGCACCTGCCGCGGCGCTGCGTCATCGTCGATGCAAGCGCGGCGAAAACGAAAGTCGCCAAAACTATCTGGGATATCGTCACCGCAAGGCTCGATCCGGCGAGCGCGCCGTTGAGCGTTGAAGCGCAGACCGCCCAAGACTTGGCTTCGTAAGCGAACGCCATGAGCCCGCGAAAACGCGAAGGTGACGATGGGCCTGAAATAAGGGCCCCGCGTGAAACCTACACTTTGTTCGGTCACGCCGCGGCCGAGGCCGCGCTCCTGGTTGCTTATCGGGGCGGCCGCATTCCGCACGCCATTTTGCTCGCCGGCGCAAAAGGCATCGGTAAGGCGACGCTGGCCTACCGCTTGGCGCGCTTCGTGCTGGCGCATCCCGACCCGTCGGCAAGTGAGGTTGCCGCAGCGACGTCGCTTGCCGTCGATCCCGAGCACCCGGTCGCGCGTCATGTCGCGGCGCAGGCCCAGGGCGACCTTCTCGTCATCGAGCGCACGCTCAACGACAAGGGTGTGCTGCACAAGCAGATCCTGGTCGACGACATCCGCCGCACGGTATCGTTTTTCGGTTCGACGGCAGGCGAGGGCGGGTGGCGCATCGCCATCGTCGATGCCGTCGATGAGCTCAACAGTTCCGGCGCCAACGCGCTGCTCAAGGTGTTGGAAGAGCCGCCCGAGCGTTCACTGCTGCTTCTGGTGAGCCATGCCACTTCGCGGGTGCCGGCAACGCTGCGCTCGCGCTGCCGCATCGTTGCAATGCGGCCGCTGAGCGAGACCGACGTGGTGGCCGCGGTCGCGGCGGCGACCGGCAGGCCGCCGAACGATGCCGAGATCATCGCCGCCTCGGCCGCCGCGGAAGGCAGCGTCGCCCGTGCGCTCGCTTTGCTCGACGGCGATGCGCTGGAGCTGCGCCAGCAGGCGCTCGCTCTCCTTGATCGGCTGCCGAAGCTCGACAGCGGGGCACTCCATGCGCTTGGCGAGGCGATCGCCGGCACCGACCCGCAGCCGCTCGCCGCCTTCGTTGACACCGTTAATGCCTGGCTGTCGCAGCGCCTCGACGGCGGCAACGGTGAACTCGGCCGCCTGGCGCGGCTCGCCGAAGCATCCGAACGCATCAATCAGGCCGCCCGCGACGCGGAAACCTATAATTTGGAGCGAAAACCGCTGGTTTTCGGGGTTTTCGGCTTGCTTGCCGAGGCGACGCGCGGTTGATACCTACGCGGGATGCCCGGCGAACCCTATTACATCACCACCGCGATCGCTTACCCGAACGGCGCGCCGCATATCGGCCATGCCTACGAAGTCATCGCCACCGATGCCATCGCTCGCTTCATGCGGCTCGACGGCCGCGACGTATTTTTTCTGACCGGCACCGACGAGCACGGCATCAAGATGCTGCAAACGGCGGCCAGGGAAAAGCTCACGCCGCGCGAGATGGTCGAGCGCAATGTTCCGCGCTTCCAGGCCATGGTGAAAAAGTTCAACTGTTCGAACGACGATTTCATCCGCACCACTGAGCCGCGCCACTACGCCTCTTCGGCTGCGATCTGGGAGCACATGCAGGCAGCCGGCGACATCTATCTCGACAAGTATTCCGGCTGGTATTCGGTGCGCGACGAGGCCTATTACGACGAGAGCGAGACCCGCCTCGACGACAAGGGTCAACGGATCGGGCCGCAAGGTACGCCGGTCGAATGGGTTGAGGAGGAGAGCTATTTCTTCAGGCTGTCGGCCTATGCCGACAAGCTCCTGAAGCTCTACAGCGACGTTCCGGATTTCGTGCTGCCTAAGGAGCGCATGAACGAGGTCGCAAGCTTCGTCCGCGGCGGCCTGCAGGACTTGTCGATCTCGCGCACCACGTTCGATTGGGGTGTGCCGGTTCCGGGCAATCCGAAGCATGTCATGTATGTATGGGTGGATGCGCTCACAAATTACATCACGGCTGTCGGCTATCCTGATGTAAATTCGGAGAAATTCATAAAATATTGGCCGGCCAATCTGCACGTGATCGGCAAGGACATCGTGCGTTTCCACGCGGTCTATTGGCCGGCCTTTCTGATGTCGGCCGGCATCGCCGTGCCGCGCCGAATCTTCTCTCACGGCTTTCTTTTCAATCGCGGGGAGAAGATGTCGAAGTCGGTCGGCAACGTCATCGATCCATTTGCGTTGGCCGACGCCTATGGGGTCGATCCGCTGCGGTACTTCCTGCTGCGCGAAGTGCCGTTCGGCCAGGACGGCAATTACAGCCATGAAGCTATCGTTACGCGCATCAACGCCGATCTCGCCAACGATCTCGGCAATCTCGCGCAGCGTTCGCTGACCATGGTGGCGCGCGGCCTCGGCGGCGTGCTGCCCAAGCCCGGCGCTTTCAGCACCACCGACCAGGCGATTCTCGCTGCCGCCGATGCCATGATCGGAAAGGCGCGCGATGCCATGGCGACGCAGCAATTGCACCACGTGCTCAATGCCGTGTGGGCCGTCGTCGCCGATGCCAACCGCTATTTCGCCGCCGAAGCGCCCTGGGCGCTGGCCAAGACCGATCCGGCGCGGCAGGGCACCGTGCTCTACGTGACCGCCGAAGTCATTCGGCAGGTCGCAATATTGGCATTGCCGTTCATGCCCACATCGGCCGCGAAATTGCTCGATCTTCTTGCGGTGCCGGAAGCAGAGCGCAACTTTGCGCATCTCGGCGAGCAGTACCGGCTTGCCGCGGGCGTCACGCTGCCGGCACCCGCGCCCGTTTTCCCGCGCTATATCGAGCCGGACGCGCGCGCCGCCCAGTAAGACCCGAAATCAAAATGCTGATCGACAGCCACTGCCATCTCGACTTCCCGGATTTTGCCGACGAGCTCAACGGCGTGGTCGAGCGCGCCCGCGCTGCTGGCATCGCGCGGATGGTGACGATTTCGACCCGGGTCGCCCGCCAGGACACGCTGCTCGGCATTGCCGCACGCTTTGCCGACGTGTTTTGCTCGGTCGGCACGCATCCGCATTATGCCCATGAGGAGCTCGACATCGGCACCGCCGACCTTGTCGCGCATACCAAGCATCCCAAGGTGGTGGCGATCGGCGAGGCGGGGCTCGACTACCATTACGACAATTCACCGCGCGAGGCGCAGGCGCGCGGCTTCCGCAATCATATCGCCGCGGCGCGCGAGACTGGGTTGCCGCTCGTCATCCATTCGCGCGAGGCAGACGCCGACATGGCGCGAATTCTCGAAGAAGAAACGGGGCAGGGCATCTTCCCTGCCGTGCTCCACTGCTTCACCGGCGGGCTCGATCTCGCGCATCGCGCCATCGCGCTCGGGCATTACGTCTCCTTCACCGGCATCCTGACGTTCAAGAACTCGCAGGCGTTGCGCGACATTGCGGCGGGACTGCCGGCCGATCGCATCCTGGTCGAGACCGATGCGCCCTATCTCGCTCCCGGCCGCTTTCGCGGCAAGCGCAACGAGCCGGCCTACGTGGTGGAAACCGCCAAGGTGCTGGCGGAAACCCGGGGCATCTCGACCGAGGCAATCGCTCGGCAAACCACCGAGAATTTCTTTCGCCTGTTCGCCAAGGTGCCGCGCCCCGCCGCAGCGGATAAACCGATGCAATCCGCGCAGGTTTGACTGCAGGCGGCAATGACTGTGGCATGACGCTGAAATTCACCATCCTGGGCTGCGGCTCATCGGGCGGCGTGCCGCGGCCGGCGCTGGGCTGGGGCGTCTGCGATCCGTCGAACCCCAAGAACCGGCGCCGGCGGACTTCGTTTCTGGTCGAACGGCGCGCAGCCGGCGGCGTGACCCGCGTTCTCATCGACACCTCGCCCGATTTGCGCGAGCAGCTTCTCGACGCCGAGGTCGATTGGCTCGACGCCGTGCTCTACACCCACGAGCATGCCGACCACACCCACGGCATCGACGATTTACGCGGGCTTTTCATCAAGCAACGCCGGCGCGTTGACGTTTATCTCGAAGAGCATACCGCCGCGGCGATGCACGCCCGGTTCGGCTATTGCTTCGCCTCGCCCCCCGGCAGCGAATATCCGCCGATCGTCACCGAGCGCCGGCTCGTTGCGGGCCGCTCCCTGACCATCGTGGGGCAGGGCGGACCGATCACGGCGCTGCCGTTCCGGCAGGAGCACGGCGACATCCCCTCGCTCGGATTCCGGTTCGGCGGCCTCGCCTATTCGTGCGATCTTTCCGGCATGCCGCCAGAGAGCGCGGCGGCCTTGTCCGGCCTCGACGTCTGGATCGTCGACGCGCTGCGCTACCGGCCGCATCCGAGCCATTTCTCGCTCGCTGATGCGCTCGCTTGGATCGAGCGCATCAAGCCGCGGCGCGCGATCCTGACCAACCTTCACGCCGATCTCGACTACGAAATCCTGCGCAAGGAAGTGCCCGCCCATGTCGAGCCCGCCTTTGACGGGATGAATTTCGAGCTTGCGGAAGCCCAGTAATTCTGCGGCTCGCCGGTGAATATTCCATAATATGTCTTATGCGAATCATAGATTGCTGCGCGATGCGCGACCTCCGGCAAAACCTGCTCTGCGTCACCAGAGGCCCGGAACGATGCGCCAGCGCACCCGGCTCGCGTAGTTGCGATAGCCTGGAAGTTCGGCTTGCAAGACCCGGTCCTCGTTCACGGCGCGGTACAGCAGGAACGGCAGGCTCAGAACGATCAGGAGCGCCGTCGCCAGCCAGGAGCCGAGCGCCGGTCCACTCGCCACGATGATCAGCAAGCCGGCGAGATAGCCTGGATGGCGAATGAAGGCATAGGGCCCCGTCGTAATGACGTGCTGGCCGCGGTCGGTCTGGATACGCACCACCGAGGAGAAGAACCGGTTCACGTACATGGCCCAA
The DNA here is from genome assembly GCA_035499475.1 of Xanthobacteraceae bacterium. Lineage (GTDB taxonomy): Bacteria > Pseudomonadota > Alphaproteobacteria > Rhizobiales > Xanthobacteraceae > BOG-931. The sequence goes on from DATJYT010000136.1 coordinate 12,809, forward strand.
AGGCACAAGGCGTAGCCGGCTGTCGTCGCCAGCAATCCGGCGGCCTGCAGCCATGGCGGGACGGTATCGCTCCAATGGAAACGGCCGCGGTCGAGACCGGCGACGATCCAGTGCACGAATAGCACTAGGGAGAACAGCCGCAAAGATAGCGGCGGCTTTTGGCCGCCCGGGCGCATACGCTCGCGGAGAAGCCCCGGATCGAGCGTTGCGAAAGCGACCACGAATACCGCGGCAAAGATCGCCACGTAGAGCCAAAAGCTCCAGATTTCGAGGGTGCCGGCGGAGACGAACAGCGCAACGGCCAAGGCCGCCAGGAATGCCGCCGACTGGAAATAAGCCGAAAGGGGCATGTTGTTGACCTCGCCGGCATCGACGGAACCAAGGTCGTCGCGCCGACGTTGAATGGCAAGCCCGCCCGGCTCCCATGTTCGGGCGGCCGCAGCCGTTTCGTGTCCCCGCCACAATTGCGCAAGGTGATGCCGTGAACAACAAAGTCCGAGCCCTCGACACGCGCCGCAAAGTCGCCGCCTCTCTTGATACGCCGACCGACCTGCCCGACGCGGCGGTTCGCGAACTCGCCGCCAAGCTCAACGAAATCCTGGCCGATGCTTTCGCGCTTTATCTCAAGACCAAGAACTTCCACTGGCACGTCAGCGGCCCGCATTTCCGTGACTATCACTTGCTGCTGGACGAGCAATCCGAGCAGATTTTTGCGACAACGGATGAGATCGCCGAGCGCGTGCGCAAGATCGGCGGCACCACACTGCGCTCCATCGGGCACGTTGCGAAGCTGCAGAGCATCAAGGACAACGACGAAGACTTTGTTCCGGCCGGTGAGATGCTGCGCGAGCTGATGGGCGACAACAAGACGATCGCCGCCTCGATGCGTGAAGCGCATGGACTTGCCGAAAAACATCAAGACGTTGCGACCGCAAGCGTTCTTGAGAACTTCATCGATGCTGCCGAGCGGCGCACCTGGTTCCTGTTCGAGGCAAGCCGCGCCGCGCAGAGTTCGCGATAGCCGAGGCCTGTGAATAAGCTGCGGCGGTCGCGGTCGCGGCGATTTTCC
>DATJYT010000137.1:0-4025 GCA_035499475.1 Xanthobacteraceae bacterium
GACGAGGCGGTGATCGCGAAGGCCGAAGCGGCCGCCTCGGCATCGGTCGATCCTGCTGACGATATTCACGCCAGCGGCGCCTATCGCAAGGCGCTCATTGGCGTCATGGTCGAACGTGCGCTCAAAAGCGCGGCAGCCTGAGAACGCGATCAATCCCATGCCCGTGAAATTCGAAGTCAACGGTAAGCCGGTCGAGGTCGACGTCGAGCCGCGCCTGACGCTGGCCGATTGCCTGCGTCATCACCTGCGGCTGACCGGCACGCATGTCGGCTGCGAACATGGCGTGTGCGGCGCCTGTACGGTATTGGTTGACGGCGCAGCAGTGCGGTCGTGCCTGATGCTCGCGGTGCAGGCCGAAGGCGCGAAAGTCACGACGGTCGAAGGCTTGTCGCGGGATGAAGGTCTGACGCCATTGCAAGCGTCATTCCGCAAGCATCACGCGCTGCAATGCGGCTTCTGTACGCCCGGCATGATCACGACGGCGCATGCGCTGCTTAGCGAAGAGCCCGACTGCGACGCCGACCGCGTGCGTGAAGTGCTTTCCGGCAACATCTGCCGTTGCACCGGCTACGTCTCCATCGTCGAGGCGGTACTCGACGCGCGCGCCGCCTATAAAGGCGACAGGAAGGGCGCATGAGGACGGTCAATTCGTTCGTCGGCCAGCCGATCGAACGGTTGGAAGATCTTCGGCTGGTGCGCGGCCGCGGCCAATATGTCGACGATCTTGCGCGCAAGGGCATGCTTTACGCCGCGGTCCTGCGCAGTTCGGTCAGCCACGGTCGTGTTCGATCGATCGATACGTCGGCGGCGAAAGCGCTACCGGGCGTGCATGCCATCATCACTGCGGCCGATATTGCGGCTGCATCGGGCAACAAAATCCCGGTTGTGCCGATGCGCTTGCAGCCGATGCCCGAGTTCGCGCCGTTCGCGCAGCCGGTCATGGCGCGCGACAAGGTCCGTTACGTCGGCGAAGCGCTGGCGATGGTGCTCGCGGATACCGCGGGCATCGCCGAGGACGCGCTGGGCGCCATCGATATCGACATCGAGCCGCTGCCGGCGGTGTGGAACTGGAAGCTTGCCTCGGAGAACGAGACGCTGCTGTTTGAAGACGCGGGCACCAATGTCACGATGAAATTCCGCGCGGCGCTCGGCGACGCCGCGGCGGCTTTTAGGGGTGCACCCTATACGCGGCGCGAACACTTCAGCACCCAACGTCATACCGCGCTGCCCATGGAGCCGCGCGGCGTGCTCGCCGAATGGGATGCGGCGCAAGGCCGCCTGACGGTCTGGGGCGCCGCCAAGGTGCTGTTCGCAAACCGCCGTATCCTGGCGAAGCAGATGGGCATCGCGGAAGCGGCCATCGACATGGTGGAAAACGATGTTGGCGGTGGCTTCGGCGCGCGGGGTGAATTCTATCCGGAGGATTTTCTCATTCCGTTCGCGGCGCGCCATTGCGGGCGGCCGGTGAAATGGACCGAGGACCGCCGCGAGCATCTGATGACCGTCAATCATGCCCGCGAGGCCGCCTGCGAGGTCGAGATCGCCTGCGAGCGCGACGGCACCATCCTCGGCCTGCGCGGCCACGCCTTCGTCGACATGGGCGCCTATATGCGCACCAACGGTGCGATCGGGGCGCGGAACATTCCGCAGTTCATGTCGGGCCCGTATCGCATTCCCAACATCGACATCGATACGACGCTGCTGCTTACCAACAAGACGCCGGTCGGCACCTATCGGGGGCCGGGCCGGTTCGAAACCGACTTCTTCCGCGAGCGGCTGTTCGACATGGTGGCGCGCGACCTCGGCATCGATCAGGTCGAGTTCCGCCGCCGCAATCTCGTTCGTGAAGCCGAGATGCCTTACACGCTTGCGACCATCGCGCCGTTCGAGGCCAAGGACGAGCTCGACAGCGGCGATTACCAGGTCACGCTCGACCGCTGCCTGGCCGAGATCGGATGGGTGGAGAAGATAACGAAACTTCAAGGCAAGCTCATCGACGGCCGCTATCACGGGCTCTCGGTCGCTTGCTTCATCGAGGGCGGTGCGGCGGGTCCCAAGGAAACCGCGCGGCTTGTTCTGGAATCCGACGGCACGCTCACCGTCTATATGGGCTCGTCGGGCGTTGGGCAGGGGCTTGAGACGGCGTTCGCACAAATCGCGGCCGACGCAATGGAAATGCCGATGGATCGCATCAACAACGTATTCCACGGCTCGACGGCTTATGTGAGCGATGGCTATGGCGCCTATCATTCGCGCTCGATCGTGATGGGCGGTTCGGCGGTGGTCGATGCCGCAACCAAGCTGCGCGAAATGATGCGCGCGGAAGCGGCGCGGCGGCTCAATTGTGGTGCGACCGAAGTCGTGCTCGCTGATGGGCGGGCGACGGCTCCCGGCGGCAAGTCCGTATCATGGGGCGAGCTTGCGCCGGAGCCGATCTCCGTCGAAGGCGCTTTTCTCAATCACAAGCACACTTGGGCCTATGGCGCGCACGCCGCGCATATATCGGTCGATCCAAAGACCGGGCACGTCGCGCTCCACGACTATGTGGCGGTCGAGAATTGCGGGCGCATGATCAACCCCCTGATGCTCAAGGGCCAGCTCGTCGGCGCGGTCGTGCAGGGCCTCGGCGGCGCGTTCCTCGAGCACCTGATCTACGACGATCACGGCCAGCTTCTCACCGGTTCGCTTGCCGACTACATGGTGCCGACCGCCAGCGATTTTCCAATAATTCGCGGCTATGTGATGGAATCGCATCCGTCGCCGCTCAATCCGCTCGGCGCCAAGGGCGCCGGCGAGGGCGGCATCATCTCGGTCGGCGGCATCATTTCGAATGCGATCGCCAACTCGCTGAGCTCGCTCGGCGTAGAGCCGCGCGATCTGCCGCTGTCGCCACCACGGTTATGGCAACTCATTCAGGATGCGCGCAACAAATAATCGTCGCTCTGAGGCACCAGCCAACGAGTCCGGCCCGAAGTGGCCGGCCCGATGGTAAACTCCGCGAGGCTCGAAGGGCCGCGGTTGAACATGGACTACGCACGGAAGCGGGAATAGATTTGCGCCAACTACAAATAAACAGGAGTAAAGCCATGAGCGTCGCCCGCCATCCGCGTCCAAAGGAACTCGAGGGCGTTCCAATCGAAGAGATCATGAAAAAATACGTCGGCCGCTTCAAGGAGAAGAAGCCCGACTGGGCCGCGTTCGAGGATGCCAAGATCGAGGGATATAAACGCGCGCAGCATCGCTTCATCGGCGCCGGCGGTTCCGGCAAGCACGGTGATCCTACCGTAATCCCTGCGGGCAACTTCACGCTGTCGATCATGTTCGTGAATCCGGGCCAGGGCAACGCCGCGCACACCCACGAGGTCGAAGAGTGCTTCTTCGTGCTGCAAGGCTATCTCGATGTTTTCGTCGAGGACGAAAGCGGCAAGCGGCTGACCACACGGCTCGGTCCGTGGGAGTGCATCTCCTGTCCGGCGGGCGTGATCCACGGCTATCAGAACGATTCGCTCGAGCCTGTGTATTTCCAGGTGATGCTCGGCCGCGGCAAGCCGGAGACCATGGGCTATGCGGACGACGATCTGTTCAAGCGCAAGGACGCGCACCTGAAAGCGGTCTGACGTCCTCGGCGGGATTGAGTCGGCTCACACCGGAATCGTCTGAAACTCGATCGAAAATCCATGCATGCGGCGGGCGCCGGTCGCGGTGATTTCGATCGTCTCGGCGAACACGCAGCCGGTTTCGCCGTTGTGCCAGCCGGGATCGTAGAGATCGATATTGAACGCGAACACCATGCCGGCGCGGAATTCGTCGCCGATCATTTTCAGCGCGTCCTGGTCGGCGCGCAGCGCGTGGAAGCGGTAGCGCGGATATTCCAGTGAGGCGAGGCCGTGGCCGTGAATGCCAGTCTCGCAAATCGCGAGGCGGCGCTCCTCGATCACCTGCCGCACCGCGCCCATGGCGTCTGAGATTTTTCGTCCCGGCCCGAACTGTTCGAGCCCGCATCGATATGCGGCGACACAGCCTTC
>DATJYT010000138.1:0-4769 GCA_035499475.1 Xanthobacteraceae bacterium
GGGATCGCCAGCGGCAAGCCCTACCTGATCGACGCCAATATCGGCGCCGACAAGAATCCCGGCGGCGCCGGCGTCTGGGAACTGCCCAACCACGGCATCAGCGCGCCGGTCATCGGCGGGCGCTATCAGCCGCAGTGAGCCGTCGCCTATTTTGCCGCTGTCGTACCGATACGGGCGGAGCACGATATCAGCATCGTGTAGGCTCTCGCATTGTCGGCGACCTGCGCCGTCTTCAGCTCCGATTGGGATTGGGCGCTCTCGTAGGGAACCGCGCTGTTATCAAGAAAATCGCGCACCGCGCCCGTCTTGATGGCAAAATTTATATTCTCGGGAATATTGCCCGTAATCTTTGCAAACATGGCGACGTTCAGCTTGCTGGTGACGACGCCGACGATATTGCCGCTGGTATCAAATAACGGACCGCCGCTGTTGCCGGGCTGCACCGGAGCGCTGATCTGCAGAAATCGCGTATCGTTCAGGATGCCGCTCAACGAGCTCACGATACCGGTCGTCACCGTGAAGTCCGACGTCAGCAACCCGTGAAACGGATAGCCGATGGCGATTACCGAATCGCCGGAGTGGATCGGCGTCGCGCGAAGCCGCGCCACCTTCCTGAAGGTCCCCGTCACTTGGAGCAGCGCCAGATCATTCATCTGGTCGTTGGAAACGACGCGCAATTTTTCGGACGGCTGCCCGGTAAGATTGCCCTCGATGTCCCCGACGCATTGACTGACCACATGATTATTGGTGAGGACATGCCCACTCTCGCTGATCACGAATCCCGTGCCGTTGATATTGGCAAGTTTCATCGCCGGCGCGGCGAGCCCTCCGGCCTCCGACTTGGCGGCGGCGGCTTCCGCGGGTGGATTGGCAGGCAGCTGCGCCGAGAAATCTCCGGCACCCGCCAATCCCTCCGCTTTTATTTTTTCGACGCAGTTCGCGATCGTCGGCACGACCACGTCGGCGGACGCCAAATTGAACTGGAATGTGTTGGTGTTTCCGGTCGCGACCATGAGATGGGATCGGCGCAATTGATTGAGCGCCGGTTCCGGAAGCGGCGCCGATATCAGGGCCGGATTAACTGCAACGCCAAAAATTCGAAATTGCGTCTGGCCGTCGAACACAAGCTCGATCGGAAAGGGCGTGCCCTTCGTGAGCGTCCAGCTCTTGTTCGCAAAACCAATGATCCAGGATCGGGTGGCCGTTTGTGAGAGGATAAGGGCGACGCCGCTTGCGTAGTCGGCGCCGGCGGCACAGTGGTCGAATGATCCGGAACTATCGTTTGTATAGGCTCCGCCGTGCCATGGCCCGACATGGATCGTGCCCACCGGTCCGCCCGAGAACGCGGCCGACGCGGAGCATAACAGTCCGATTGCCGATAGGAGAGACACTGCAGGCCGGATCATCATCCTTACCATGGACAACCAAAAGTTGATCGTGGGATGTTCCCGCTTTTGCGGCAAATCCGCAAGGTCCATCGCGCGGGCGCAGAGCGTAGACCGCCGCGGCGCAACGAATAGTAAACACGCCCGCCTTTGATCGCGTCCGGACTTGTCGTAGCTATTAATCCTGAACCTTCACTCCGCTAACGAGTGCCCGGCATGGCCGAGCATTCGTCACCGAGCGAAATCGCGCTGGAGAACACATTGGCCGAACATCAGTTCAAGGGCCGCAGGGAAGACACGCGCCTGGTGACCGGACGTGGTCGCTACACCGACGACTACGGCTTCGATAATCAAGTGATGGCGCACTTCGTGCGTAGCGACCGTGCGCACGCAAAAATCCTGCGCATCGACACCGAGCGCGCGCGGGCCGCGCCGGGTGTCATCGATGTCCTGACCGGCGACGATCTCGTCGCCACCGGCTGGAAGGGCCTGCCGTCGAGCGCCTTCTTCAAAGGCGTCGGCGGCTCGACGTTGCGCGTGCCGTTCCGCACCGGATTGGCCCACGGCCGCGTCCGCTTCGTCGGCGAGCCGGTCGTGCTCGTGGTCGCGGAAACCGAAGCGACCGCTCAGGACGCCGGCGAACTCGTTCAGATCGAATACGAGGATTTGCCGGTTTTGGTCGAGGCCGGCGACGCGCTGGCCAAGGGCGCCGTGCCGCTGCACGACGAATATCCCGACAATCTCGCCTTCGATTACGAATACGGCAACCGCGACGCCGCGGAAAAAGCCATGGCGGGCGCCGCCCACGTGGTCCGCGTCGAAGTCCGGGCGCAACGCATTTCGGGCAATCCGATGGAGCCGAAGTCCTGCGCCGCGCTCTACGACAAAGCGAGTGACAGTTACGAGCTCTGCGCGCCGACCCAGGGCGCGGCCGATCTGAAGTCTGCGCTGGCGCAGATCACCGGGCAGCCTTTCGACCGCTTTCGCGTCCGCTCCGCCGATGTCGGCGGCGCTTTCGGCGTGCGGAACGAGGTCTATCCGGAATTTCTCGCCGTCATGCTCGCCGCGAAACGAAGCGGCCGGCCCGTCAAATGGCGCGGCACGCGTTCGGAAACGCTCTCCGGCGACCATCACGCCCGCGCCGCGGATCTAAGCGGCGAGCTCGGCCTCGACCGCGACGGCCGCTTCGTCGCGTTGCGCGTGCAATGGCTGGTGAATGTGGGCGCCTTTTGCTCCAACTCCGGCCCGCTCATCAACACCATCGCGTCGCCGACCAGTTCGGCCATCAGCCTCTACAATGTCCCCGCCGTCTACGGCTTGCATCACCTCGTTTTCACCAACACGACGCCGACCACGGCCTATCGCGGCGCCGGCCGGCCCAACGTCTCGTATCTGTGGGAAAGCCTGGTCGAGCAGGCCGCGATCGTCACCGGGATCGATCCGATCAAGCTGCGCCGGATGAATTTTCTCCGCAAGGAGATGTTCCCGATGCGCACCCCGACCAACTCCAACTACGACAGCGCCGATCCGGAGCGCCTCTTGAAGACCGCGCTGCAGGCCGCCGATTGGAAAGGCTTCGCGGCGCGCCGGAGGAAAGCGAAGAGAACCGGCAAGTTGCGCGGGTTCGGGCTCGCCATGTTCATCGAGCCGTCCGGGGGCCTCGGTAAGGAGCAGGTCGAGATCCGCGTCGAGTCCGGCGGCCGGCTGGCGATGTATTCGAATGCCGGGCCCTCGGGCCAAGGCCACGAGACCGTCTTTCCGGCGCTGGTCGGCGAAATTCTGGGAATACCCGACGACAATATCGAGTTGCGCTACAACGACATCGCCGCGCCGAAGCTTGCGGGCGTCGGCAGTTTCGGCTCGCGCTCGCTCATCAGCCACGGCGCGGCGCTGCAGACCGCCGCCAAGGAGATCGTCGAGAAGGGCCGCAAGCTCGCGGCCCGCGAATTCGAGGTCGCGGACGCCGATGTCGTGTTTGCCCACGGCACTTACACCGTCACCGGCACCGATATCAAAATGAGCATCCAATCGCTGCTCGAAAGGAAGTGGAGCGAGCCCGTAAATCCGCTCGACACCAACACCACCATCGATCTCGCCACCGCCTTTCCGAGCGGCGCCCATATTGCCGAAGTCGAGATCGACGAGCAGACCGGCGAGCTGTCGATCGTCAATTACATTGCCGCCGACGATTGCGGCAGGATCTACAATCACACGCTGGTCGAAGGTCAGTTGCACGGCGGGCTGATGCAGGGCATCGGCCAGGTGATCGGCGAACATATCAATTACGAGCGCGAGACCGGTCAGCTCCTGTCCGGAAGCTTCATGGATTATTTCATGCCGCGCGCGCAAAACCTCGCGCCCACCACGCTGATCGATTGCGGCGTGCCCTCGCCCGCCAATGCGCTTGGCGCCAAGGGCGCGGGCGAGGCAGGCGCCACCGGATCGGTGCCGGCGCTGGCCAATGCGGTGCTGGATGCTTTGAAGCCGCTCGGCGTCCGGCATGTCGAAATGCCCTACACGTCGGACCGCCTGTGGCGCGTCATTCACGACGCGCGGCAGCAGCCGGCGAAGCCCGCTTGATCGACGCCGCACTTCGCCTCTTTAATCGAACACGCACGTCAACGAGGAAACCCCATGCCCGCCACCTATCCCGAAGAAGCCAAGAACTTCCGCCTCATCGGCCACGATGCGTCGGCGGCGTGGGGCGGCGGCTCGCTGGTGCAGATCCACAAGGGTCACGCTTATGTGGGCGCGGTCGGCGGTTCGAGCTACAACGGCCCGGAAGGCTTCACCGTGCATGACGTGCGCGATCCGAAAAAGCCGCACAAGGTCGGCGAATTCCGCGCCCCGCCCGGCATCCATTGCCACAAGCTGCGCATTGTCGGCGACGACCTGCTCTACGTGAATTCGGAGCGGCTTGCCGGCGACAAGGGCAAGAACGCGCGCGCCGGCTTTTTCATCTTCGACGTCTCGACCCCGGCGACCCCGAAGCCGATCGGCTTCTACGACATGCCCGGCTCCGGCCCGCACCGCTTCGGCGTCGATCTCAAGCGCGGTCTCGCCTTCATGCCGAACGATGCGCCGGGCTGGTCCAAGCGCGTGATCTGGACCCTCGACATCCACGATCCGCTCAAGCCGGAGGTGGTCAGCATCTGGGGCCTGCCGTGGATGAAGACCGACAGCGACGAGGTCGGCAACGATCCGCACCCGGCCGAGGAAGCCGTCACGCTGCACGGCCCGCCGATGATCCGCGGCAACCGCATGTATTGCGCGTGGTGGGGCGGCGGCATCTCGATCATCGACTGCACCGACCTGCGCGACATGAAGCTCGTCGGCCACACCAAATGGGCGCCGCCGTTCCCGGGCTCGAACCACACCTGCTGG
>DATJYT010000139.1:0-4716 GCA_035499475.1 Xanthobacteraceae bacterium
GCCCGCCTTCAGACGGGTGAATGGCAGATCGAGAAACTGGCGCAAGGACTCGATATCATCCGCCAGCCGTTGCAGGACTTTGAGCAATCGTTGAACGCCGAGCAGCGCGCCCGTTTTGCGTCCATGGCGCCGGAGCCTGCAGAGACGTCGCGCTTGGCAGGACCCGAACGTACGATTGCGCCCGAATGCGCCGAAGGATCTGCCGCGGTCGACCGCTCGATCGACCGCATCATCGCCTCGGTGCAACCCGACGACACCCAGCATGGCGCAGTGACGCAAGTCCGGCAGTCGCTCGAGGGAGCGGCGCGAGACCTCAATTTGTATTGTCCGACGACGAAGCAGCAGAGTCCGCTGGCGCGGCTCGACGCCATCGAGTCCCGGCTCGACGCAACGTGGCGCGCAATGGTGACCATCGAGGTCGCGCTTTCGGATTTCGAAAGCGGATTGAACGACGCGCAGCGCGCCCGGCTCGAAGGCCTGGATATGGCCGCGGCGCAATAATCGCCGGCAACCTTGTGGGCAACGGGACCCATCCGCGCTCAGTACCGGAGCAGAATCATGCCGCGAGAAACGAATGAAAATGAGCGGCCCACCGAAGACGACATCGCGCGCGAAAAACTCGGGCCGCGCGGCATTCCGGGAAGTCCCAGCCCGGCCAAGATGACGCCGCAGCGCGAGAAGAAGACGCCGAAGTCCGGCGACTTCGACGGCCATACGGCGTGACCTAGGACGGGATTAAACCCCGCCCCCACGAAGGCATCGCGCAAGTATCAATTCTGAAAGAAGTGGTTCTTCGGCCGCGGCAAGCCTAGATTTTCGCGCAGAGTCCGGCCCTCGTATTCGCGGCGGAACAGATTGCGCCGCTGCAATTCCGGAATGACGCGCTCGACGAAGTCGTCGAGCCCGCCCGGTAGATACGGGAACATGATCGTGAAGCCGTCCGAGCCTTCGGTTTCGAGCCATTCTTCCATTTCGTCGGCGATGGTCTTGGGCGTGCCGATCATGGCGAGGCCCGAATAGCCGCCCAGCCGCTGCGCGAGCTCGCGTACGGTCAGGTTCTCGCTTCGCGCCAGCTTGATCGCGCGCTCGCGGCCGCTCTTCGAGGCGTTGCTCTCCGGGATATTGTCCGGCAGCGGCTTGTCCGGATCGAACTTGGAGGCGTCGTGGCCAAGCGCGATCGACAACGAGGCGATGGCGTTGGCGTAATTGACCAGGCTGTCGAGCTTCGCCCGCTTGGCGCGCGCTTCTTCGACGGTGTCGCCGACCACGACGAAACATGCCGGCAGGATTTTCATGTGATCGCGCGCGCGGCCGAGCTTTTCCATGCGGCCCTTGACGTCGGTGTAGAATGCCCGGCCGACCGGCAGATCGCTTTGCGCGGTGAACACCGCCTCGGCGGTCTCGGCGGCAAGCTGCCGGCCGGACTCCGAAGCACCCGCCTGCACGATCACCGGCCAGCCCTGCACCGGCCGAGCGATGTTGAGCGGCCCGCGCACCGAGAGATATTTGCCCTTGTGATTGAGCACGTGCATCTTGTTCGGATCAAAAAAGATGCCGTCATCGACGTCGCGGATGAACGCATCATCGGCCCAGCTATCCCACAAGCCGGTGACGACGTCGTAGAACTCGCGCGCGCGCCGATAGCGCTCGCCGTGCTCCATGTGCTCGTCGAGGCCGAAATTCAGCGCCGCGTCGGGGTTTGACGTGGTGACGATGTTCCAGCCGGCGCGGCCGTTGCTGAGGTGGTCGAGCGACGCGAAGCGACGCGCAATGTGATAGGGCGCATCGAACGTGGTCGACCCGGTCGCCACGAGACCGATATGCTCGGTAACCTGCGACAGCGCCGACAGCAGCGTGAACGGCTCAAAAGAAGTCGCGGTGTGGCTGCGCTTGAGCGCGTCGATCGGCATGTTGAGCACGGCCATGTGATCGGCCATGAAGAAGGCGTCGAACTTCCCCCGCTCCAAGGTCTGGATCGCCTGCCTGGTATGCGCGAAATTGAAATTCATATCCGGCCAAGCGCCCGGATAGCGCCACGCTCCGGTGTGTATCGATGCCGGCCGCATGAAAGCGCCGAGGCGAAGCTGGCGGGAGGAGCTCATTGACAATTCCTTTTTTGCAACCGCTCCAATGTAGGGTGCGCCTTGCCGGAGCGGAAGCACCGGCGCGCCATGCGCAAATCTGCCTTGCACGCGACCAAGCTTCACGCTTGCAAAATGCGCGGCGAGCGGCCAGCGTGCCGGCATGACCGCTCGAATGTTGGAGCATTTCTAATGTCGATCGCAATGACCGCGCCGACCGCCGATCCGCGCGCACCGCGCCGCGTGCGCCATGAGCCGCGCCGGCGCACGCTCACGATCAGGACCGTCGAGAAAATCGCTGCAAGCATGATTCGTGTCACACTGACCGGTGACCTCGATGGTTTTGTCAGCCTCGGCTTCGACGATCACGTAAAATTATTCTTTCCCGACGGCACGACCAATGCCGAAGGCGCGCCCAACATGCTGGCCCGCGATTTCACGCCGCGCCGCCACGACCCGGCCAGCAACACGCTGGAGATCGATTTCGCCATCCATGACGCCGGTCCGGCGACGCGCTGGGCGGCGCAGGCCAAGCCCGGGCAGGCTCTGAACATCGGCGGCCCGCGCGGCTCTTTCATCATTCCGACCACGTTCGACTGGCATCTCCTGGTCGGTGATGAAACCGCCCTGCCGGCGATCTCGCGGCGGCTCGCCGAACTGCCGGCCGGAACGCGCGCCATTGTCGTCGCCGAAGTCGACGGCAAGGCCGATGAGCTCAAGTTCGAGACCAAGGCCAATGCCGACGTCACCTGGGCGCACCGCAACGGCGTCGCCGCGGGCGCGAGCGACGTGCTGGCGAGGACACTGGCAACGCTCAAGCTGCCTGCGGGGGACTATTACGCCTGGGTCGCCTGCGAATCGCTGATCGCCAAGGCGCTCCGCCGCCAGCTCATCGCCGATCATCGCGCCAACCCGAAATGGGTGCGCGCCGCCGCCTATTGGCGCCGTGGGGCGGTGGCGGTGCACGAGGTCATTGACGATTGAACGCGCGACCCGGCCGCCGCGATGCGATCACACCTGATGCATTGCAGGCGCGCAAAAATTCGTCGAATCGTTGCGGCCCGCCATGATCATGGCAACGAGCTTTTGCTCGTTCATGGGCTTGCCGAACAAATAGCCCTGGGCATAGTCGCAATCCAGCGCGGCCAATAGCTGGGTTTCGGCATCGGTCTCGACGCCGATCGCGGTCGCCTTGCTCGAGAAATTATGCGCCATCTGGATGATCGTCTTGCAGACCTTGGCTCGCGCCTGGTGACCATCGCAGCCGTGCACGATGGCAGCGTCGATCTTGATCTCGGCAAAATCGATCGCGCTCAGCATCGCGATCGAGGTATTGCCGCGGCCGCAATTATCGAGCGCGAGCGATATGCCGCACTCTTTGAGCCGGCCGGACAATGCCTTCAGCTCGGCTATTTTGTTGACGGCCTGTCGCTCGCTGACATCGAACACCAAGCCGGCCCATGACCCGCCTTGCGGGCGATGCTTGCGCACCAAATCGGCAACCGGAAGCCGCAACAGCGATTCGACGCTGATATTGGTCCCGATCGCAAGCTGAACGCCCTGCCGCTCGAACATGGCGCTGACTTTGAGCGTATGGATCAGCGCCAGTTTCGCCAGCTCCTGCAGGTCGTCGTCATCGGCGCCGCCCAGGAAGCGGGCGGGCGACACCACGCCATGCTGCGGGTGGTTGAGACGCGCGAACGCCTCCGCTCCGATCACTTGCCGGCGTCGGATATCGATCTTGGGTTGATACCAGAACGTAATCCAGCCGCGCTTGAGCGCCTCGCCGAGCGAGAACTCGCGCGACAGTGCGGAGACCAAACCCAGCCTCTGCTCGGCCACGATCTTGCGCACCGCCGAGAATTCGACCGGTTTCTGCATCGGCATGAGCATGGTCAAGCCGAGGTGCTCGCCGACCTTGGCGATACTCTTGAGCAGGTTCGGCTCGCACTGCGCGATCAACTGCACGCGGCCGGTGAAATTCGAGCTGACCAGCGTCGTCAGCGCGCGAATGCAGTCGAACGGATCGCCGGGGTTCAGATTGAGAAAGACGACGGTCGGGTCGTGGTCTTCGATGCTCTCGGCCAGGCGCGCGCTATTCGAATACTCGATGACGTCGACGCCGATGCCGCGCAGTTGCTTGCTGAAATCCCTGCAGAATCCAAGGTTCGGATCGATCACAAAGCACAGCGATCTCGCCTCGGTTCCTGGCGACGGGACCGAGACTTCGCTCGCGGCGAGGACACTCATCAGCGCACCCGTTTTGGAAAGGACATCGGCACGTGCCGGAGGGCCCCGGACCCCGGCAGCAGAACTTTGTATGCCGATTTGCGTTACGAAAGCCTAAAGGAAGCTTTCAGTCGCCTCTTGGGAGCGTCGGATTAGGTCGCGGCGATTGGCCATTGAAATTAGCCTTTTTATCCGGCGCCTGTCTTGTCAGTGGGCGTGTGCTCAGCTTCGTCTTGCTTGCGGCTCGAGCTAGTTAACCGCCGGCGAGCGCTCGCCGCGTGCGCTCCTCGCGCGTCTCGCCGGCGACAGTCATGCGCGACACTTTCACAAGTTGAGCGAACGGCGCGTGCGGCCGTCATGAGCGGCAGGAGCGCTTCGGAATGAGGCTGGTCACTACGGTATCGCG
>DATJYT010000140.1:0-3370 GCA_035499475.1 Xanthobacteraceae bacterium
GCGCAGCACGTCGGTGGGCGTGGCAAACGGCGTGGCGGCGACAGCGACCACCGCCGGCCGCACCGGATTGCCGGTAACCGTCGCCTTCGCGGCAAGGTCAGGACTGCCGCTGAAAATATCAGGAAACGTCGTGGCGATTGCGGTGACGCGGGGCGCGAGGAACCGGTTGGCGCGACCCATGACGGCGTTGGCCTCGTGGATCACGGTCGGAACATGACGCCACGCCGCCACCAGGACCGGAGGCACCGTCGGATAGCCGCCGAAGCCGACGACCGCCGCCGGATGCAGTTGGCCGATCAGACCCCATGCTTGAAGGAGACCGCGGCCAAGCGACAGCGCGGTCTGCGCAACCGCGATGGGATTGCGGCCGCGCAGCGTCGCGCTCGAGACGACGTGGACTGATTGCGTCGAAAACGCGCCGCCGTAGCGGGCCGCGCGTCCGTCCGTCGCGAGATGAACTGTGATGCCGCGCCGGCTCAGCGCCGCCGCGAGCGCCTCGGCCGGAAACAGATGCCCACCCGTCCCACCGGCCGCGACCAGCACCGGTGCGCCGGCGGGCTCAGGCATTAACCCGGTTCCCGGTGATCACGATCTCGCCGGCAAGCTGCGCGCGCGGCCGCTCGCGCGTCAGCGCCACCAGCATGCCCATGCCGTAGGCGAGCGAGATCAGCGAGGAGCCGCCATAGGAGATGAAAGGGAGCGTCATGCCCTTGGCCGGCATCAGGTGCAGGTTGACGGCCATGTTGATGGTCGATTGCAGCCCGAACAGGATCGCAAGGCCGGCGGCGGCGAAGCGGATGAACGGCTCGTCGTTGCGCATCGCCTTGGTGAGCGCGCGGATCACGATGAAAGCGAACAGCGCCACCAGGATAAGGCAAAGCACGACGCCGAATTCCTCCGCGGCGACCGCGAACACGAAGTCGGTGTGGCCCTCGGGCAAAATGCGCTTGATGGTGCCCTCACCCGGCCCGCGGCCGAACCAGCCGCCGCGGACGAAGGATTCCGTGGCGATGTCGATGTTGAAAGTATCGCCGGACGCAGGATCGAGGAAGCGATTGATGCGCTGGGCGACGTGCGGAACCGTGTAGAACGCCGTCAGCAGGCCGACGCTCGCGGTAGCGGCGAGCCCGAGCACCCAGACGAACCGCATGCCCGCCATATAAAACAGCGCGCCCCAAACCAGCGAGATCAGCATGGTCTGGCCGAAATCGGGTTGAAGCACCAGCAATGCCACGACGACGACGAGCAATACCAACGCAATGGTATTGGCCGGCATCTCCGGCCGCTTCGCCGATTCACCGAACAGCCACGCGATCAGAACCACGAAAGCCGGCTTGAGAAATTCCGACGGCTGAATGTTGACGCCGAGAATCACCAGCCAGCGCCGCGCCCCTTTGATTTCGGCGCCGAAAAACGGCGTCACCGCGACCAGCAGCAGGCTGACCACAAACACGATCACCGAGAGCTGGCGGATCTCGCGCGGCGACAGAAACGACGTCGCGATCAGGACGCCGGCCGCGGGGATCAGGAACAGCACTTGGCGATCGACGAAGTGAAACGGGTCGAGCCCGATGCGGGTCGCGACCGGCGGGCTCGCGGCAAGGCAAAGCACGATGCCGCCGAGCATCAGCGCGCCGAGCGCCGCCAGCGTCAGCCGGTCAACCGTCCACCACCATTCGCTGAACGGCGTCGGCTGTATGCGCGAGGCCATGGCGCTCCCCAACAGACTGCACGGGAGAAGTCCCCGCCGACAGGTGACACCACCATGGTTTCCAGGGGATTAAGAATGCCTTTGTCCGCCCTCTCGAAGCGGGCGGCAGCGGGTCACGTCCTGGGCACCAGCCCCGGAAGCGCCAGCACCAGGTCACGGAAGGCGGCGCCGCGGATCTCGAAATTGCGGTATTGGTCGAACGAGGCGCAGGCCGGCGAAAGCAGCACGACCGGTTCCGACGCCGCAGAGGCTTCGGCGTCCCGCGCCGCCGCGGCCAGCGCCTTGTCGAGCGTGCCGTCGATCTCGTGCGGCACGGACGCCCCGAGCGTGACCGCGAACTCCTCGGCCGCCTCACCGATCAGATAGGCTTTGCGGATGCGCGGAAAGAACGAGCGCAGCGATTCGATCCCGCCGGTCTTCGGCTTGCCGCCGGCGATCCAATAAATGTCGCCGAAGCAGGCGAGCGCCTGCGCGGCCGAGTCGGCGTTGGTGGCCTTCGAATCGTTGACGAAGAGAACGGCGCCGCGGCGGCCGATTTCCTCCATGCGATGAGCGAGGCCCGGAAAGGAACGCAACCCCGCCTGGATCGCCGCCGGTTGCAGACCGAGCGCCAAGGCCGCGGCGCTGGCGCAGGCGGCGTTCTGCGCGTTGTGCAGCCCGCGCAGCGAGCCGATGCCGCCGAGATCGGCAATCACCGTTGCGCCGGTGCTGGCGGCACGTTTGATGAGCTGATGCGTCACGTAGATGCTGTTGCTCAATTCGTGGCGCACCGAAATCCGCACCACGCGCCTGCCGGATCGCTCGAGACGACCGGCGATCTTGCGGCACCAATCGTCGTCGACCCCGACGATCGCAGTGCCGCGCGGCGGCACGCCGGCGACCAGGCGCTCCTTCACCGCCGCGTAATGTTCCATGGTGCCGTGGCGGTCGAGATGATCCTCGCTGAGATTGATGAGGATGCCGATCGAGGGATCGAGCGAGGGCGCAAGATCGATCTGATAGGACGAGCATTCGATGACGTAAACTAGTCCGGCCCGCGGCGGCGCCAGGGACAAGATCGCGGTGCCGATATTGCCGCCAAGCTGCGCGTCGAGGCCGACCGAGGCGGCGAGGTGGGCGATCAGGGCCGTGGTCGTCGATTTGCCGTTGGTGCCGGTGATGGCGACGAAGGGCACGTCCGGCGCAACATGCCGCCGCTCGCGGCAGAACAGTTCGACGTCGCCGATGACTTCGACACCGGATTTGCGCGCGAGCTCGACCGTCCAGTGCGGCGCCGGATGGGTGAGCGGAACGCCGGGCGCCAGCAGCAGCGCCGCGATCCTCGACCAATCGATGGTGTGCAGATCGGCGGTCGGAATGCCCGCCGCGTTCGCCCTGGCGACGCTTTGCGCATTGTCGTCATAGGCGATGACGTCGCCGCCGCCGGCGAGCAAAGCGCTGGCGCTGGCCAGTCCCGAGCCGCCGAGGCCGAAAACCGCGACCTTCTTGCCCGCAAAGGTCGTAACCGGGATCACGGCGAAGCTACCTCAGCTTCAAGGTCGACAGCCCGGCGAGCGCGAGCACGACCGAGACGATCCAGAAGCGAATGACGATTTGCGGCTCGGTCCAGCCGAGCTGCTCGAAATGATGATGGATTGGCGCCATCTTGAAGACGCGCCG
>DATJYT010000141.1:0-10571 GCA_035499475.1 Xanthobacteraceae bacterium
CCTGCGGTGAGGAAGAAACCGACCGCGTTGTGGCCGTACCACCACTGAACCATGGCATCCTGGACGCCGGACCACACTACGTAGGATTTCGGCGAGAACAGTGACACCGGAACCGCGGCATTGTTGCCCAGGTGCAGCACCGCGATGGTGACGATGAAGGCGAGATAAAACCAGTTGGCGACGTAGATGTGCGGCTCGGTGCGCCGCATGATGGTGCCGAGATAGACCAGCAGATAGGTCACCCACACGATGGTGAGCCACAGGTCGGCGTACCATTCGGGCTCCGCATATTCTTTCGATTGGGTGATCCCGAGCAGATAGCCGGTGCCGGCGATGACGATGAAAAAGTTATAGCCGAGCACTACGAACCACGGCGCCAAGTCGCCGGCGAGCCGCGCCCTGCAGGTGCGCTGCACCACATAAAATGACGTCGCGATCAGCACGTTGCCGCCGAAGGCAAAGATGACGGCGGAGGTGTGCAGCGGACGCAAGCGTCCGAACGAAATATAGGAAAGGTCGAAATTGAGCGCCGGATACGCCAATTCGAGCGCGAGCCACAGGCCGACCGTGAACCCGGCGATGCCCCAAAACACCGCCAGGATAGTCCCCAGCTTGACCGGACCCATATTGTAATTCGGCTTGCCATCGATCGTCAGCGGCGGCGCTTCCGTACCGCGCTCGAAGTAGCGATTGACGATCGCGAACACGGCGGCCACGCTCGCCGCGGCAAAAAGATAAGCGTGGAACGCGTATTCGGGCGTGTAGGCCTTCGCGGCGATCACGATCGACAGGAAAGCGAGAGCGGCGAAAGCGGAAGCCAAGCCGCCTTCTCCAAAAGTCATGTATTTTGGCATTGTCGATGATGGCATGATGGTGGAATCCGTAACGGCGGGAATGTCAAAGCCAATAAAACATCCCTGCGGGGTCTTGGCGTTGACCTAGATCAACCAGTTGAGAGCGGCGCATTACTCGACATCGTCCGCAGCGGAGGCGAACGCCGCCCTCTTCCCACGCGTAGGCGTCATAAAGGGCTAGCATTTTTCGATGGTTGGTCCGGAAGTTTCCGGAATAGAATATAAACAAGGCCCTTGAGATCGGGCCAAATCGGGAGGCGACCAAGATGACCAGGGTTCTGCTCGCGGCGCTGCTGTGCGCCGGATGGACGCTTCACGGCGCCGAACGCGCGAACGCTCAAGCTTACCCGAGCCGCGAACCGATCAAGGTCGTCGTCCCGTTCCCGCCGGGCGGCCCGACCGACGGCATGTCGCGCATCATTTCCGAGCGCCTTGGAACGGAGCTGGGTCAAGTCATCGTCACCGAAAATCGCGGCGGCGCCGGCGGCAGCGTCGGTGCCAAATTCGTCGCGTCCGCTGATCCGGACGGCTACACCATCCTCATGACACCAGGCGGATCGCTGACCACGGGGCCAGCCGTAAACCCCAATATCGGCTACGACCCGGCGAAGGTTTTCACGCCCATTTGCGAACTCATCGAGACGCCGTTGATCATCGCGGTCAATCCGAGCCTGCCGGTGAAGTCGATGGCCGAGCTTGTAGCCTACGCCAAGGCCAATCCGGGCAAGGTCAAATGGGGCTCGCAGGGCTTCGGCACGGCGCCGCATCTGCTCGCCGAATTGTTCAAGCTCGACGCCGGCGTCAACATCCTGCACGTGCCGTATCGCGGCACGGGGCCGCTCCTCAACGCCGCTCTGGCCAACGAGGTGCAGTTGATCGCCGATCCGAGCACGACCACCCTGCCTTACGTCCAGGACGGCAAGCTGCGCCCGATCGCCATTGCCGGCGACGTACGCGACCCGCAATTGCCCAACGTTCCTACCGTGGTCGAGGCGGGCTTCCCGAAACTACAGTCGCCGTTCTGGCTCGCGGTGGTGGCGCCGGCAGGAACGCCGCACGATATCGTTGACAAGCTCAACAGCGCCTTCCGCAAAGCGCTCGCCGCGCCGGAGACCCGCGCACGGCTCAATGCGCTCGGCGCCGAGAGCAAGGTCGGCACGCCGGAGGATCTTGACCACATGCTCACCGCGGAGCGCGCGAAGTGGACCGCCGTCGTGAAAGCGGCGAACATCAAGATGGAATGAAGCGCGGGCGCGCCCGTTACCCGAGCCTGCAAGTCCTCTCGCGCCGTATTGAGTTCAGTCGTCATGTTCCGTCGTGATTCACCAGCCGAGGCCGAGTTCCGCAGCGAAGTGCGCGCGTGGCTCGAAGCCAATCTCCCGCTCACGCTGCGCGGCTGCACCACGCGCCCGCCGCCCACGGAGCTGATGCCCTGGTATCGCACACTGTCGAAAAAAGGCTGGATCGCGCCGCATTGGCCCAAGCAGTACGGCGGCATGGGCGCCACGCTCAACGAACAGATCATCATGGTCGAAGAGCTGGCGCGCGTCGGCGCACCGCAAATGCCGGCGCAAGGCCTCAATCACATCGGCCCGATCCTGATCGAATTCGGCAGCGACGCGCAGAAGGCGCGGCATCTACCGCCGATCATCGCCGGCACGGTGATCTGGGCGCAGGGCTATTCCGAGCCGGGCGCCGGCTCCGATCTCGCCAGTCTCGCCACCCGGGCCACGCTCCACGGCGACCACTTTGTGGTAAACGGGCAGAAGATCTGGACGACCTGGGGACATCATTCGGATTGGATGTTCGCACTGGTGCGCACCGACCCCGAGGCGCAGCCGCGCCACGCCGGCATCAGCTTCTTGCTGCTGGATCTGCACAGTCCCGGCATCAAGATCAGACCGATCAAGACCATCGCGGGCGACGAAGAGTTCAGCGAAGTGTTCTTTGACGACGTCGTCGTGCCCGCCGAAAACCTGGTTGGCAAGCTCAACGGCGGCTGGCGCATTGCCAATGCGCTGCTGGGGCACGAGCGTCTGGGCACCTCAAATCCGCAATTCGCACTGATGGCTCTCGAACGCATCAAGACGATTGCGCGCGCTTCCGGCGTCATGGCGGATGCGGCGTTTCAGGACCGTCTCGCGGCGGCAAGCATCAATGTCACCGCGCTGTCGGCGCTGTTCAACCACGCGGTCGAGCTCACCAATCAGGAGAAAAGCCCGGGCCCGGAATCCTCGATCATCAAGATCTACGGCTCCGAGCTGCTTCAAGCGCTTAACGACCTGCTGATGGAAGCAGCCGGCGGCCACGCGGCGATGGAAAAGCCGGTCTCGACCGAGTTCGGTTCGGTGGATATCTCGACGTCCTACCTGCAGGTGCGGCGCGCGACAATCTATGGCGGCTCATCGGAAATCCAGCGCAACATCGTGGCGCGCCGCGTTCTGAACCTGCCGAGTTGATGGACCGTCATGGATCTCAATCTGACATCGGAGCAAATCCTTCTGCGCGACAGCGCCGCGAAATTCATCGGCGCGGCAGGCCCGAAAGTCGCCCGCGGCTTTCGCCATCGCGACCCCGGCTTTGCGCCGGAGCGGCTGCGGCAGGCGGCAGAACTCGGCTGGCTCGGCATCCTGGTTCCGAGCTCCGTCAACGGTCTTGGCCTGGGTCTCACCGAACTTGCGTTGGTGCTTGAGCAGGCCGGACAGGGACTGGTCTGCGAGCCGATCGGGCTTGCGGCCATCTCGGCAGCCGCGCTGGCGCAAGGGCATGCGCCGCATCCGATGCTCGAACCGGTAATGACCGGCGACGCCCTGGTGGTACCGGCGCTGCAGGAAAGTGCCCATAACCATCTGCTGGAGCCGCACACCCAAGCGGAAGGATCGAATGGATCGCTCCGCCTGACCGGAACCAAGAGTTTCGTTGTCGCCGATGGCGCCGACGGCTTTCTGGTCAGCGCCAACGGCCGCGACGGGCCTGCGCTGTACTATGTGGCCCGAAACGCACCCGGTTGCCGGTTGTCGGCGGCCGAAACCGTGGACGGCCGCAGACTCTCCACTCTCAACCTCGATAATGCGCCCGCCGATCTCGTTCCACCGCGGCAGTCGTCGCGCAGCGCGGTGGAAGCACTGAACGACCTGGCGCTGATCGCGGTCTCCGCCGAATTGCTGGGGGTGATGGCGAAGACGCAGCAGCTCACCTTCGACTACCTGCGCATCCGCAAGCAATTCGGCAAGCCGATCGGCAGCTTTCAGGCGCTGCAGCACCAGGCGGTCAACATCTATATCCGCACCGAGACGACGCGGTCGCTGCTATATCAAGTCGCCGCAAACAGCGATCCCTACCACATCGATCCGGCGCTTGCCGCCGCCGTGAAAGCCAAGGCCTCCGAAGATGCGCTGTTCGTAACTCAAGCCTGCATCCAGCTCCACGGCGCGATTGGCTTCACCGATGAGCATGAAATCGGTCTTTATCTCAAGCGCGCGATGCTGTTGTCGTCCCTCTTCGGGAACGCGGCGGCGCAACGCCGCCGCTATGCCAAAATGACCGACCTGACGGTGTAGATCAGCAAAGCCGCGCAGGTGAAATCCGGCAACAATCGTCGTCACGCAACGGGGCCGATATGCTCCGTTGAATCAGGAGAAGTCAGCAGTCATGAGCGAAGAGCAAACGGTCACCTACGAACTTGACGGCGAGATCGCGCTGGTCGGATTGAACCGCCCCGACAAGCGCAATTGCTTCAACCCGACGGTGATGACGCAATTGCGCGAGGCCATCGAGCGGGCCGGCCAGGAGGCCAAATGCGGCATCATTTTCGGCCATGGCGACAATTTCTGCGCCGGGCTCGATCTGCGCTGGGCCGCGGAAAACTGGAAAGCCGGGCGCTCGCAAAGGCTGCCCTTCCCGTTCAACCGCCACACCTATTTCGAGGAGATGGCGCGCGGCAACATCCCGTTCATCGCCGCGCTGCACGGGGCGACGCTCGGCGGCGGGCTCGAAACCGCCGCCGCCGCGCACATCCGCGTCGCCGACGAGACCGCGTTCTTCGCTCTGCCCGAGGGAACGCGCGGCATCTTCATCGGGGGCGGCGGCTCGGTGCGGGTCGCGCGCCTTCTTGGCTTCGCGCGCATGCAGGACATGATGCTGACGGGCCGCGTGCTCAGGCCCGACGAGGCCGAGCGCTACGGCATCGTGCAGTATGTCGTGCCGAAGGGACAGGCCATGGCGAAGGCTAAGGAGCTCGCCCTGAAAATATGCCAGAACGCGCCACTGTCGAATTTCGCCATCACCAACAGCCTGCCACGGCTTCAGGACATGTCCTACGACGACGGGCTTTTCTTCGAACGCATGGTGGCCGAATACACCCGCAGCCCGGAGTCGATCACGCGGCTCAATCAGTTCCTCGACAAGACCGCACCGCGCGTCCGTATGCCGGAATGAGCGTCGGAATAATGCATTCAGGGAGAAAGCAGCAATGAGCTTACGCGACAACGCGATCGTGGCCTATGCCGAGACCAAAGTGATGAAGAAAAGCGACCGGGATGTCTGGGTGCTGGCCGGCGAGATTCTCGAATCGTTGCTCGACAAGACCGGCTTCGAGAAACGCGAGATCGACGCACTGGTAATGTCCGGCCTCACCGGCACCGGCGGCGCCAGCATGTTCTGGGCGCAGAGCACCTGCGACATGCTCGGCCTCGAAGTAGGCTTCTGCGAACAGGTGCATACCGGCGGCTGCTCGGCGGTCGGCGCCGTCGCCCGCGCCGCGGCGGCGATCGACGCCGGCATGTGCGAGGTGGCGCTGTGCCTGTTTGCCGACACTCACGTGCGCGAGCACAACGGCCGCAACGACCGTAACTATCGGCGCGATTGGACCGATCCCTATGGCCTGTTGGGACCGCCCGGCGCCTTCGGCCTGCTGCAGCGCAGCTACGACGCCAAATACGGCGTCGACCTGCGGGCCCTGGGCAAGCTCGCGGTGACGCAGCGCAACCACGCGATCCTCAACGAGAACGCGTGCGAAGAGCTGCGCGTGCCGATCACCATCGAGGACTATCTGAACTCGCGCATGATCGCCGATCCGATCCGGCTGCTCGACTGCGTGATGCTGGCCGACGGCGCCGCCGGCCTGATCGTCACCAGCCGCAAGCGCGCCAAGGACAAGGGATTGCACAAGAGCGTGATTCCGATCGGCTACGCCGAGCGCACCAACTTCCTCGGCGGCGAGAACCTGGTCGACGTGACGCGGAGCGGACACGAGATCGCCGGCAAGAAGGCGCTGGCGACGGCTGGGTGGAACATCAAGGACGTCCGCTCTTTCCACCCCTACGACGATTTCCTGATTGCGCTCGTCATCCAGTTCGAGGCGTTCGGATTCTGCAAGCCGGGTGAAGGCATGGCGTTCGTCCGCGACACCGACCTGTCGTACAACGGCACGCTGCCCATGAATACCGGCGGCGGCCAGATCTCGGCCGGACAGGCGGCTTGCTCGTCGCACAATCTGATCGAGGCGGTGCGGCAGCTGATGGGCGAAGCCGGCAAACGCCAGGTCAAGGACACCACCAACGCGCTGGTGACCGGCATCGGCTGGATCAACTACGGGCGCAACTGGGGCTCGAGCGCGGCGATGGCGCTGGTTCCGAACCAATAGAGGGCATCATGACAGTCACGTTGAACGATACGCTCGGCGTCAAGCGCGACATCAAGCACTACGACTTCGGCATGCCGTTCTGGGAGGCGACCAGACAGAAGAAGCTCGTCATCCAGTACTGCAGGACGGCGAAGAAGTATCAGCACTTCCCCCGCCCGGTGAGCATCTTCACCGGCCGCCGCCGCGACATCGAGTGGCGCGAGGTCTCGGGTAAGGGGACGGTGTTCTCCTTCACGATCGCACACCGCGGCCCGCCGGCCTTCCAGGGCGCCGAGCCTTATGCCGTCGCCAGCGTAACGCTCGACGTCGGCGTCAATCTCATCGCCGGCGTGGTCAACTGCACGGCCGACGAGCTGAAGGTCGGCATGAAGGTCAAGCCGTACTGGCATCCTCTCGCCAACGGCGAGCACCTGCTGATGTGGCAGCCCGACAAGGACGCCGCATGAGGGGTCCGGAAGATGCGCGTGGTCCGCGTGCGGTCGCGAGGTTCCTGCGGCCGCACTCGGTGGCGATCATCGGAATGTCGACGCGGCCGGGCAGCGCGGGCCAGATCATTCTGCAATGCCTGAAGGTCAACAAATTCAAGGGCGACATTCATCTGGTCGGCCGCACCGATGAGCCGATCGACGGTCGGCCGGTCCTGAAGAGCACCGACGAACTGCCGGAAGGCGTCGATCTGGCGGTCTTCACGCTGCCGGCCGCGGCGGTACGCGCCGCCATCGAAGCCTGCGCGCGGCGGCAGGTCGGCTCCGCCATGGTGTTCGCCGCAGGCTTCGCGGAGGTCGGCGATTACGCCGAACAAGACGGCATCACTGCTGCCGCGCGCGCCGCCGGTCTCGCCGTCGTCGGACCCAACTGTCTCGGCGTCACCAACAATGTCGACGGCATGATGCTGCACATGCTGTTTGCGCGCGAGGCGTTGCGCGGCGTCACGGACGGCGTCGCTTTTGTTGGCCAGAGCGGCGGCCTGCTCGGGCACTTTCAGCGCGCCGCCGACGGCCGCGGCATTCCGCTGTCCTATGTGATCTCGACCGGCAACGAGGCCGGTCTTGAAGGCATCGACTTCCTGGAATTTCTCATCGACGATCGCTCGACCCGCGTGATCGCGCTTTATTGCGAACAGATCAGGCGGCCGCAGGCATTTCTGGCCGCCTTGCGGCGCGCCCGGGCGGCCGGCAAGCCGGTGGTGCTGATGCACGCCGGCCGCAGCGCCAAAGCCCGCAAGGCCGCGCAATCTCACACCGGCGCCCTGATCGGCGATTTCGCTACGATGCAGACTTTGGCCGAGGATGCCGGCGCTGCCGTGGTGTCCACCATGGACGAGATGACGGATCTCGTTGCGATCCTGCAGCGCTTCCCGGCGCCGCCCACCAAAGGACCCGGAATCCTCACGGCGTCTGGTGCATACGTCGGACTGGCCGACGATTTCGCCGAGGACATCGGCATGGATCTCCCCGATCTCGCGCCCGCGACGTTGCAAAAGATCAGAGAAACCCTGCCCTCGTATGGCAACTACGGCAACCCGCTCGACACCACGGCTGGATTTACGCCGTCCATGCTTCCCATCGTGACCAGGACCTTGATCGACGATCCCAATATCGGGATGCTGTTCATCTCGTTTCCGATCAACACCGCAGTCACCATGCAGGCCTTCAACGACGGCATGGCGCACTCGCCCAAGCCCAAAGTAATGGTGGCGCTGGGCGACACATGGCCACTCGGCGCCGAGGTCGACCAGACCGCACAGGATGGCCCCGCAGTCTATTCGCGCTCCTCGGACCGCATGCTGCGCGCGGTCGCGCTCTATACCAAATACGGGCGGTCGCTGGCGCGCACGCGTATCGCCGATGCGCCCGCGCCGATCGCCGGGCTACCAAAGCTCGGCAAGGGCGCGCAGCCGGAATGGCTCGGCAAGGCGGTGCTCGCCGCCGCTGGCATTGCCGTGCCCGACGGCGCGCTTGCGCAGACGGCCGACGAAGCGTCCGCAGTCGCCCAACGGATCGGCTACCCGGTGGCGCTGAAGGCGCAGGCCGCGGCTTTGTCGCACAAGACCGAGGCCGGCGGCGTCGCGCTCAATCTCGGCGACCAGCCGGCGCTTCGCGTCGCCTGGGAAGCCATGATGCGGAGCGTCAAGCGGGCGGCGCCCGACGTCAGTCTCGACGGCGCGCTGGTGGAGAAGATGTCACCGCGCGGCGTGGAGCTCATGGTTGGCGCAAAACGCGACCCTGGTTGGGGCACCGTGCTGTTGCTCGGCCTGGGCGGCATCTGGGTCGAAGCGCTTGGTGACGTGCAGCTGTTGCCGGGCACCGCCGACGAAACGCAGATCCGCGAAGCCTTGAGCCGGCTCCGGTCGGCGAAACTCCTGGCCGGCGTCCGCGGCAGCCCTCCCGCCGACATCGACGCGGTCGTGCGGGTTGTCCTCGCCATCGGCCGCCTGATGCGGAGCGTCCCCACAATAATAGAAATCGACGTCAATCCGCTGATGGTGCACGCCAAGGAACAAGGAGCAACCGCGCTCGATGCGCTGATTGTCACAGACTGACACCCGACCTGTGGCAAAATATTGCGGTTCGACGCGCCGGGTGTCGGCAGATCTGGGGCAATATGGGCGGACAGTTGCACGACAAGATCGCCATCGTCACCGGCGCGAGCAACGGGATCGGCCGCGGCATCGCCGAAGCGTTTGCCGCGCAAGGGGCAAAGACGGTGCTGGTTGCGCGCCGGGCCGCGTTGCTGGACGAGGTTGCCGCCGGCATCAAGGCGCTGCGCGGCGAAGCGCTACCGATGCCCGCCGACCTGACCGACGAAGCGGCCGTGACCGCGCTGTTCGCCGCGGTGCAGAAGACCTACGGCCGCCTCGACGTGCTGGTGAACAATGCCGGCATTGCTACCCACAAGGAAACCGAGGACATCACGCTCGACTACTGGCGCGCGGCGCTCGACATCAATATCACGGCGCCGTTCCTGTGCAGCCGCGAGGCGATCCGCATCATGAAGGCGCAAGTCCCGCAGGGTGGGCGCATCATTAACATCGGCAGCGTTTCAGCGAAGACACCGCGGCCGGACTCGCTGCCCTATACGGTGACCAAATTCGGCCTCCAAGGCATGACGCACCAACTGACGATGGACGGACGCAAGCACAACATCGTTGCCTCGATCATCCATCCCGGCGCGACGCTCTCCTCGTTCACGACGCGCCGCGGCCGCACCAAGGCCGGAGCTGGCGAGCGGCCTGAGGATTACGTCATGGCCGCCGAAGACGTGGCGAAAGTCGCCGTCCTCATGGCCGCGCTGCCGCCAGAGGTGAATTTTTACGAGGCAACGATTTTGCCGAATCACATGCGGTCGTTTATCGGGCGAGGGTGATGCCGGAGATGCGACAGCCGTCGTGCCGAAGTGACCATGAATAACAGGCGGGCGGGCTACGACGACGTGGTGGTGACCACGCCCGTGACCGTACCTTATGTGCGCTATTCCATTCGCGGCGCACACTGGTTTCTCGCCGGCGCGCTGGCCGAACTCCTCAAGCAATCCGGCCTGGACAAAGACAAGATCGACGGGCTGTGCGTTTCGAGCTTTACGCTCACGCCCGACAGTGCCGTCGGCCTGACGCAGCATCTCGGTATGACCTTGCGCTGGCTCGACCACATTCCGATGGGCGGCGCCTGCGGCATCGTCGCTCTGCGTCGCGCCGCGCGCGCCGTGCAAGCGGGCGACGCGACAGCGGTCGCCTGCCTCGCCGGCGACACCAATCACACCGACTCGTTTCGTCTCAATCTTGGGACATTCAGCCAGTTTGCGCGCGACGCCGTCTATCCCTATGGCTCCGGTGGGCCCAACGCGAGCTTTGCCTTTCTCACCGACTATTACATGCGCACCTTTGGAGCGAAGCGCGAAGATTTCGGCAAAATCTGTGTCGCGCAACGTACCAACGCGCTGCAATTTCCGTACGCGTTGATGAAAACGCCGCTGACGCTTGATCAGTACCTTGCAGCGCGGCTGATCGCCGAGCCGCTTCGGCTCTATGACTGCGTCATGCCCTGCGCCGGCGCGGAGGCGTTTCTGGTGCTCCA